>JAGHDU010000170.1 GCA_021159785.1 Staphylothermus sp.
CAATCTGTATATATAATATCCAAAAATTACCAACAATGTAGGAATATACGGTAATTTTTCAGAAGAATATATGGTATAGTATATGATTGGAATATTTAGAAGCATTACTGGGAACAATAAATAAAGCCAAACTTTTTTGATCTTATTGTAAAATGTGTAGGAAAGAATACACCAAATAATACACATTAGCAAAAGAAAAACCAAATACTCTTGTTCATTAAAATATATATTATTCATTACAAATACACCTTTAACAAGGTGTAGGGATATGACATACACTATATATTCAACAGTATTAGATGAGATATTTAAAATCCGCGATGTAAAAGCCAGAATGATTATTGATTCGCGTGGAAACCCCACCGTTCAAGTAAAAGTAGTTACTGAGGGATTAGATATAGGTATAGCTGCCGCCCCTAGCGGTGCATCTACTGGAAAACATGAAGCAGTCGAACTAAGAGATGGAGGCAAGGGCTTTCACGGAAAGGGTGTTAGAAAGGCCGTTGAGAATGTAAACAAAGTAATTGCTCCTGCTCTAAGGGGAATGGATTCTAGAAGACAGAGAGAAATAGATTATAAAATGATAGAGATCGATGGCACTGAGAACAAAAGCCGACTGGGTGGAAACGCTATAATAGCAACAAGTTTAGCAGTTGCTAAAGCAGCTGCTTCTACAATGGAGGTGCCATTTTATTACTATCTAGGAGGTAAACAAGCAAACATTCTTCCAGTGCCCATGCTTAATATAATCAATGGAGGAGTACATGCGGGTAATAAGCTTGATTTCCAGGAATTCATGATCGTTCCAGCAGGGTTTAATTCGTTTAGTGAAGCTATGAAAGCAGCTATAGAAGTTTACCAGGAATTAAAGCAGATACTCAAAAATAGATATGGTTTATTGGCAATAAATGTAGGTGACGAAGGAGGTTATGCGCCTCCAATAGAAAAAATAACTGATGCACTTGATTTATTAGTTGAAGCGATTAAGTCTAGCGGATACGAACCCGGTAAAGAAATTGCTCTAGCACTTGATGCTGCTAGTTCACAGTTCTACAATGAAGAAAAGAAGGTTTATGTTGTTGAAGGAAAGGAACTAACTCGCGACGAACTCATTGAACTATATGAAAATCTCGTAGAAAACTATCCAATCGTAAGCATAGAAGACCCATTATACGAAGAAGACTTCGAAGGTTTTGCTGAAATAACAAAAAGATTAGGTAACAAGATATTGATAGTTGGTGATGATCTATTCACAACTAATCCTAAGAGATTAAGCAAAGGAATAGAGATGGGTGCTGGTAATGCAATATTGGTTAAAGTAAACCAAATAGGCACTCTGACCGAGACTATGGATGTTGTCAGATTAGCACATCTGAATAACTATAGAACAATTATTAGTCATAGAAGTGGTGAAACCGAAGATACAAGTATCGCCGACATATCAGTTGGGTTATCAGCAGGATTAATTAAAACAGGAGCTCCTGCTCGTGGTGAGAGAACTGCGAAATACAATAGATTATTAGAGATTGAAGAAGAAATTGAAAAGCCGATGTATCTAGGATTCAAATTGTTTCCGAGGAGGCCATAAATAAAAACACTTTTATTATTTCTCTCTTTTACGGTACTATTATCCCTACTATAATCAGTGCTACAGCACTAACTATAACAAACTTTAAGAATTCCCACGGCGTCATTTTCGGTAATGACTTAATAAACTGTATAAGTATGTATGCTACGAACCCTGCTCCTACTGCAAGTAATATGCCGAGTCCAGCTATTACTAGGAACGCACCAATACCAGATATGCCGGAGAAAATATTCGTTAAAGCTTGTCCTGCTTGTACTAAAGCATCTAGACCCATACTATCACCCCTTTTATCCAGAAAAAATATCCCTAGTAGATAGGTTGATAAAGAGAGAGACTCATTATATCAGAACAGTATATGATGAGGGTTGAAAGCGTGGTTAACCCCGCTAAGTAGCGGGGGATGCCAGGTGCCAGGCTGCTGATATATTCTTTGATCCTTTTCGTAGGTTTTCATTAGTCTTTCTCCTTTTAACTAAACCTATTCTTCATATATTCTACGAATATCTACGTCTAGGAGGGGATTAGATTGCCTGACTTAACTGTAGAAGCTATAGAAAACTATTTGGGTAAACCAGTTAATGATCCATATGGTAGAAGAGTTGGATACATTGTTAGTTTCTACAGTGATCCAGATGGAAGAGTTACAGCATTAGAGATAAGTTTAGGGGATTTTGAATTCAAAGAAGTAAGCATTGATAGATTTACTTTTGATGAAGGAGACATAGTACTAGTCCCTGAATGGGAATATGAAGCTAAGAAGATCGAGAATAGACTAGAGAGATTAAGGAAGCGTGCAACAGCACTCGAAGACCTTTATGCGAAGAAGGAGGTGCCTAGGCATTCTTATGAGTTATTCAAAAAGAAAGTTGATGAAGCATTAATGAAGGCCCGGGAGGAAGCTAAGAAAGTAAAGGAAATGCTCAAGAAAAGGCAGTATGAATTAGAAGATATCATTGTTGAACTTGAAAAAGCTATGACAAGCCTAAAGATAAGCTACATGGCAGGAGAAATACCAGACAAAGCATATAAAGCAGCTGCGGATCAGATTAGGAAACACTTAGAGCATGCACAACTAGAGAAAGAGAGTGTAAGGAAACACCTAGAAAGAATAGATGCTCTTGAAAGCAAACCCGTCGATATTGGTACACAAGTCGTTAAACATGAGGCACCTGAAGATACACAAGCATTGCCAGTAGTTGTTTTAGAAGGCTAGGAAATACCTAGGTATTTCTCAGATACTACCCATTCCCGAATTTAAAAAGATTTTTCAAGACCGATTAAATCAATGGGTTACCCCCGAATCCGTGATGTGAGGCGATGAATAAGTGTCTGCATCAATAGGTATTAAGCAACCAGGATGGTTTGGACGGTTATTTGGAATATTTAGAAGGCCGAAGGATCCGATAACTAAGGGTATATATGATGCTATGGCTGTACTCGATAGAATGATAAACTCAATCGAGGCAACCAAGAAGAGCTTAAAATCCATGAGAGAAGAACACAGTAGGAGAGCAAAACTCTTTGCTAGTGAGGGTAGAAAAGAATACGAAGATATATTCATGAATGAAATAGAGCACATACAGAGTCTAATATTAATGTTCAACAAGGTACAATACGATCTCATGAGAGTCAGGTATAGATTAGAGACATTAACACTTGTAGAAGAACCAATGAGGCAATTACCAGAAGTAATACAAGAGTTACAAGCCCTGAAGCCTGAAGTAGAGAAAATAGCCCCTGAGTTATCGACTATGTTACTTGAGGTCGAGAGAAAAGTCACTAGTATAATGGCATCTTCAAACATGTCTTCAGCTCTTAATGCACTATCATATACGGAGAGCAAAGTTAAGAATGAAACTGCAAAGGTATTAAATGAAACCCAACAAAAGATTGTGCCTCCATTACCGCCCGCGACAATCCCAACAAATGTAAAAGTCACAGAATATAATCCAGTACCATTACCTCTAGTCAAAAAATGGATAATTGAAGAAATCAAAATGAATGGGGGAGTATTTGTAGTAAGAGACTTCGCCAATAAGTATAAGGTACCTAAGCACCTGGTCTATGATGCACTGAAAAAACTAGAAGAAGAAGGATTAATAAAACTAAGGCATTAACACTGATGGGCTATCTCCCGGGCTAAAAAGTATGTGAGGGATAATCATGAGCATGCATTACCTAATAGAAAAAGGTACAGAGTATGCCCATAAAGCAGTTGCTGCTGACAAAAAAGGCGACTATGAAACAGCCATAAAATACTATAAAGCAGCAATAGATCTATTCATAAAGTATCTAAAACTATATCCAGACAGCTCAATGGCGGATTTCTATAGGGGGCTTATTGCTAGATATAGAAGCAGAATAAAATTATTGAAGAAACATATAGAGAAAGTTTCAATTGGAGGCAATGGAAATACCCCCAGGGCAGAGGAAGTAGAAGTAATTACACCTGAGAAAAGAGAGAGAAAAGTAAGATTCGATGACATAGTAGATATGGAGAAAGTAAAGAGAGCCTTAAGAAGAGCCGTAATATATCCAGTTATGAATCCGAAGTTCTATCCACTTGGATGGCCTAAGGGTATACTGTTGTTCGGTCCACCAGGTTGTGGAAAAACTCTTATAGCCTACGCGCTGGCAAATGAAATAAATGCAGCACTTATAAACGTAAGCCCTGCCACAATCATGTCTAAATGGCTGGGTGAAGCAGAGAAAAATGTTGCAAAAGTATTTGACAAAGCCCGGGAGATAGCTCGTACAGGAACACCAGTTATCATATTCATTGACGAAGTAGATGGTCTTCTCCAAGAGTATGGGGAAGAAGTCGGTGGTGAAAAAAGAGTAAGAAACCAATTCCTAATGGAAATGGACGGACTAAAGGAGAAAGAAAACAATAAACTCCTCGTATTTGTAGTTGGCACAACTAATAAACCATGGAAACTGGACATAGGGTTCATTAGAAGATTCGAGAAAAGAATCTATGTACCTCCTCCAGATAAAAGGATTAGGAAACAATTATTCAAATACTATATCGAAAAGCTCAAGGAATCATATGAAATAGAAGAGATAGATTACGATAAACTAGCCGAACTTACCGAAGGGTACAGCTCTGCAGACATATACTCTATAGTTAAAGAGACTCAAGCAAATCTAGCAGAGGAATTCCTAGAGAAAGGTGATGGAGTAGCATTAAGACCAATAACTACTGAAGACTTTATACAAGTAATTAAAACCAGAAAGCCGAGTATTGAGAAGAATTTGTTAGAAGCATATAAAATATGGGCAGAAAAACACGGTACACATTAACGATTTCAAAACAGAAATAACCATAATGTACAATAATGTATATATTCATAATTACTAATGACTATTCCCCGGAGGGCAATGAAGATAGTTATGCCCATGAAAGGAATATGAAGAACAACCCTGGGGTAGCAGAGCCCTCCGGGCAATATGTTGACAATAACTAATGAAATTATGAGTAATTAAACCAAAACACCTTAGTGAATTACTAATTCTATTCTTTGAATATTAATAGTTAACACTTAAATCATCTTGAAGATATAAATTTACACTTGGATATTAAAGGGTGTAGTTTATGGGGAATAATAATAATCCATTAATATTGGGGCGTCCTAGGAGAAGTATTGGTTATGAAAGGTTAATAATTCATGAATATTTCGATCCTTACGAAGAGCCCATTCCAGAATATATAATCCTAGGACTTCCAGATGCCGGACTTGTTGGTTCCATAGCATCTAAATATTTAGTAATGAGTAAAAACCTAAAGCTTGTCGGCGAAATAGATTCACCTAATTATTTTCCACCAGTAGCTGTTGTTCACGAGAAAACTCCAATGAGTCCATTACAAATATATTTATCAAACGATCGAAAATACTTGCTAATATTATCTGAGTCACCAATACCTGTCCCAGCAGTTTATCCCTTATCATATGCCATACTTGAATATTCGAGGGAAATAGGCATAAAACATATTATATCACTTGCTGGAATCGCCGTTCCAAATAGGCTACAAATACAAAAACCAAAAGCATACTGGCTAGCGAGCACAAAAGAATCAGCAGATCTTGTTGCGAAACTTGGCTTAGAGGAGTTAAAGGAGGGCTTTGTTGTTGGACCTTATGGAATAATCCTTAAAGAAGCTCGTAGAAAAGGAATAAATAATTTAGCAATATTTGTCGAATCTTTCCTAGATCTCCCGGATCCAGAATCAGCAGCTATAGCATTAACTATTCTTTCACAGATACTTAATGTAGAGATAGACGTTAAGAAATTACTAGAGGAAGCAGAATTATTCAAGCTACAGACAAGGGAATTAATGAAACAAACGAAGAAAACAATGTCTGAAATGCAGAAAAAGTACGAGATGCAAATGCCCCTCATGTATCAATAGGGGTGATAATTATGAGCTTTGATGAATTATTTGAGAAAATGCGTAAACGTATAAAAGAATTAATTGATGAGTTTGAGGAAGAAATAAGAGAGCTAGAGCCAATGTGGACTGCTGACGGCGTACTTGAACCACTAGTATCAATAGGGCGTTATCCGGATAAATATGTAGTTGTTATTGATTTACCATATGCTGATTTTGATACATTAAGTCTCAGTATAAAGGATCACTTATTAATAATTGAATGTGCTCTAAAGCGGGAAATAATGTTCGAAAGATGGGGTGCATATAGAGAGATAAAATTCAAACGATACCATACAGCGATAAGATTACCGCTTGATGTTGATGTCGAAAATATTAGGATCGAGAAAGATACTGCGAGAAGAATGTTAAGACTAATAATTCCTAGAATAAGAATAGAGTAGACATTACCCTTTAACATGGATTTCCACTATGTCACCATCCTCAACAACATGATCCAATCCTACTTTTTCTCCAGGATACTTGGCTGAAGGGCCCCAGATCTTAGCATATTTGAATTTTTTCACAAAGTCCTTGTGTATCGACTTAGCTACATCATAGATCGTTGCTCCTCGCCTAAGTACTAAGGGATTCTCAGCTATTGGTCCATTAGGTTGTTTAGTATACACTCTAACAAGATCCAGCATCTTAAAGATTATTTCCCCTAGTTTATCCAAGCCCTTAACATATTTTGCTGAAGCTAAAAGTATGGGGACGTTGGGAATCATTTCGTGGATCTTATAGGCATGTTTTCTTGCTCTGATTGGGTCTGTGTCAGCTTTATTAATAATTACTATACATGGTTTGTACAATTTGCTTTCAAAAATAGCCTGTTCAACGTCGTCTAATGTTACTTCCCCATATATTTTCACGTGAACATTATACAATCGGTAACTCTCCATTAATCTCCTAATATCGTCAATGGTTCCATCTAATAGTTTGCCCATGAGAGTAACTCTTACACCTAGTTTTCCTGCTCTATTTTTCTCAATCACTACACGGCCACGTGGTTTGTATAGGAGAATACCAGATTCTTCTAACTCATTTTTTAGAACTAGAAACTCCTCTAAAGGATTTCTTGTATTGTCTAATACAAGTAATAATGCATCACTA
>JAGHDU010000215.1 GCA_021159785.1 Staphylothermus sp.
GCATGTCTTTACTAGGTACCGCTATCACGTATTCTCCATATTTCTCTATTAGTTTATGCGTATATCTTTTTGGAGAAACAGCTACACCTACAAGCGTTGGTTTATGGGATAGAACTGTTACCCAATCAGCAGTCATGATATTTACTTCTTCGTCTAACCTCCCTGACACGATCAAGTATGTTCTTTTAGGGTAAATCAATCTATATGCCATTTCTAACACCCAATATTCTATTTAATATAGGGGGATAAATGGTATATTATCTATAACCTATATCAGTAATAAATACAAAGCATAGGCATATTGCTTCTAGTAGCAGTTTCGATTCTATTATCAATGAAATAACCTCACAATGGATATATAGTAATGACGACTAACTATTAGTGTAGAAACTTTTTCATCAAACGACCCTAGGTGTATGGATTTGGAAACTAGAAAACATGAGCTAACTATTGAAGGATTAAGAATGATCAAGAACGGAGCATTATACGTATTACTTGGTAGCCTCATCATAAGCATAACTTTTGTCGCACTAATATTCATTTTACCACTCGGTATTATCTCTACGCAGCCTAAAGGGTTCCAAGTACCACCTATTCCGCATATAATTGGGTCAATAGGGCTAGAAATAGGTATTCCACTATTCCATTTAACTGCATTAGGAGTCTTTAGTATTTTAGCATTAGTGATATTAGCACTATTAGGTGCAGGTCTCTCACTATATGGGCTTTACGGCAAAGTCATTCCTGGAGCTGAGAGACTAGCCACAGCTGATTCTAGATATAGTACTGCTCACTCTCTCCTCAAGATAGGTTATCTTGGTGGATTAATATTGTTGATAATTGGTTACTTAACACTGATTATAGTTATCGGTATATTCTTGATATTCCTAGCAATGGTCTTCTTATTGCTCGGTAAAGTAGGCATGGCTCTAATAACGTTCAAGTTAAACGAAGACTATGACGAATCAACTATGCTAATAGCAGGCATACTGTTCATTATAGGAATATTCATACCACCTGCAGAATTAATTGCATGGATACTAGTGTACATTGGAATAGATTCAGTAATTCGAAAAGCTGAGACTAGAATACAGCAATTTCAGCCACCTACACAGCCAAGTACTGAAACACCTGTTATATAACGATTTATATAACGTTCCAATAATCATTCATCCATAAACTAATTTTTACATCCAGAGTCTAACCCATTTAATTTTTCAGCAAATTGCGTTATGTTTTATTTAAATAATGTTCTAAATTAAAGATTATAGATAAAAATAAGATACTAATCCTCTAGATGACTGCTAACATGGTGCAATGTTTTGAATGTATCCAGTAAAGAGGTCTTATCAAAGCTAGGTTATGAATATCTATACCGTATCGAATCGGGAAAAGAGCCTGAATGTACAGAGCTTAGATTTAAGGATCTAATAAAAGAGCTGGATTCTATCGGGTTAGGTTCGAAGCATTTATACAGACACCAATATGAGGGATTAAAAGCACTCAGAAATAGTTCAAACCTAATTATTAAGTCGGGTACTGGGAGTGGAAAGACGGAAGTCTGGGTTCTTTATGTTATGGAGAAAATTAAGGAACAGGGGAGTTTTAGGGCTTTAGTACTCTATCCAACCTTGGCTCTTGCCAATGATCAAATTAAGAGAATAACCAAATACCTCGAACTAATAAATGATAAACCATTACAACTTGATAGTGTAAAGCGTCAAGAACTTGTTCGCATGATTGGGAGAAGTGGTTTAAGGGATCTTGTTTCTAGATCCAACGTAATTATTAGCAATCCAGCCTTTATTCTCCATGATCTAAAGAAGCTTTTAATTCATCCTACTCAGGCTCTTCTATATAGTTTCTATAAGAGTATTGATTTGATCGTTGTAGATGAAATCGATTTCTATGGACCAAGAAGTTTAGCGCTATTGCTAGCAATGCTTAATATACTGTCGAGGATAAGTGATAAAAAACCTCAAATAGCAATATTGACCGCCACTCTATCAAACCCTAAGGACTTAGGAGAATTTTTGAAGAAAATAACTGGTAAAGAATACGTTGTTGTAGAAGGTAAGCCCTTCAGTATCGAGAACCACACATATATTGTTCTTGGCAAGAACTTGAAAATAATATGGGAAATTCTCCGCAAAAAACGAGAAAAAATAGAGAGTATTAGGGAAGAACCTGTACGAGAAGAATTAATTAAAGCTATTGAGTCCTACGAGTATTTCTCCAAGAATCTCCACAGAATAGTGTCTATGGCTCACAGTTACGATATAGATTTACCATTACCAACTATTGATAAAGCAGAGATCATCAAAGAATATTTGGATGACGAATATGTGACTATTGTATTCACATATAGTATTTCACAAGCAGAAGAACTAGTTAGAACCATCAAGTATAGATACGGAGAAGAATCTCCTATAGCTGCTCACCACCATCTCGTCCCAAAGAAGAAAAGAGAGGAAATAGAGGAGAAGGCAAGAAGCGGAGAGATCAAGGTAATAGTATCTCCACGGACTCTTTCACAAGGAATAGACATCGGGCTTGTTAAGAGAATAGTTCATCTGGGACTATCAGACGATGTTAGAGAATACTATCAGAGAGAGGGAAGAAAAGGTAGGAGAAAAGAGCTTGGCTTCTCAGAAACAGTAATCATTCCATATTCTAGATGGGATCGTGAAATATTCTCCAAAGGCTTCGAGGTTTTCGAAAAATGGCTTGGCTTAGGTATTGAGAAAACCCTCATTAACCCAGATAATCTCTACATACACTTATTCACAGGTATAGCGAAGCTTCTCTCACCATGGTATAAGGAAGAACTAAATGATCTCGAAAAAGAAGCTTTACGTAAGACAGGTGTTTTAAGTGAAAACAAAATAAATACTAATTTGTTGA
>JAGHDU010000070.1 GCA_021159785.1 Staphylothermus sp.
AAGTTAGACGGGATCCTATCCAACTCTTTCCTAACAGTTGGAGAAAAGCAGCTACCAGGTATTTCCAACAATGAGTTAGAAACAGGTCCCGTAACTTTTTCACAACTCTAACGTTGGGTCATACCAGGGCGGGAAAGTATTATCAATGAAATAGGTCCAGGGCGGTTTATCTGTTTGCAATGGTAATACTTCTGGGTTTACTATGTATCCTGTTCCCAGGAACCGGTACCCGATTTCTCTTCCATTAATAATAATCCTGGTTGTCGTGACCGGTTCGGACTCAGGCCTAAGCTGTTTCGAGTACGTGAAAAATCTGGTATTTAATGCCCAGTAAAGTGTTAATGGAACTGGTTCATCTACTTTTATCTCCATGGTGTCGAGATCTAGATCATTGAAGGCTTTAACAAGGTATTTCTTGAGGTATCCTTTGAGGTTTCTTATACCACTTATTCCTGCACCATCATTTGTTGATGATAATGCTTTGTAGAAGTTGTATGTCATCCATCTACCGTTGAAGTTGATAACATATTTTATATCGTGGATTTTCCCAAAGCCCCATTTCTCAAGTAATTGTTTGAGGCTTTCACCATGATCTATTATTTTGACTTCTTCGGGTTGGAAGCCGTATTTCTTTATTCTATCATATAGTTCATCGAGTGTTGAAGCCCATATTGTAGATTTATACTTGTTATTAATGAGAACCGGTTTAGGTAGTCTAGCTTCATAGCGGTCTTTAGCCATTAGTCTTTTGACGCCAAGAATAAGAACATGATAATGGATAAGGCCGGTTCCATGTTTCTTTGTGAACTCTATAATACGTATAAAAGCCGGTTTTTTACCAAGCTTCTTCTTGAAGTAACTCATCATGCGGTTCCAGGCCTTCTGTAATTCGTATCTAGCTACTATCATGTTGGGATACTTCTTAGGATCAAGCGTTAATGTCAAGAATATACCGTATTGATAAGAATTAGCTTTCTTAAAAACATTATTAAATCTATTAATTAAACGCCTAATACCTTCCCGTGTAAATCTATGCTTATACTTAAGCCAAAGAACAGATTCCTCATATTCATCCATAAGCAAAATAACCCTATGACCCGTATCCTCGAGATAAGCATTAAATAACCTATTAAGAACAATCCAGTCATCAAGTGTAAGTTGCTTCCTACGTACAAGAATCCTAAAAGCTTGTATCCTAGCCCAATGCGCTCTACGAGGCCACTTAATCTTAAAGTTAGGAATAGGTCCCGTAGCAGCTTCCTTACTCTTTTGTTGGAAATTCCTGGGAGCTCTCTCTCCTAACTCGTTTCCATTCTTCCTAACCATAGAACCTGATGATGCTTTCATGGTTAGGAAGCCGTGATTACTTCCTAACACCTCTTTTCCTAACCCAGTTGAAATTTTCCTCGGGAAAAACACGGTTTGAGAAACACGCTTATTTTTAATCAAGTCAACTATGCTTTGCTTTTTACCAAAATCAACATCAATAATAACATTATTCTGAGAATGAGAGCCAATGATCGTAAGCTCTCTACTGGGTTTTTTCCGAATATGATAGTCAACGTTTCGCCTTAGTGATTCATAAAGAGTTTTGGATCTGAGACTAATCCATGTAAGACCGTCATATACTTCCTTATGAATAATTCCTTTGCGGACTAATGGTCTAATAACGTGATGAATAGTTGTACGATCAACCTTGAATAAAAGAGCAAGATAAGGAACATTATACCTGTAAGGGGGCCTCGAGAGAAGAGAGAGAATCTGTTTTCGGAGCTCAGAATAACTCATCATTGCTCCGGTACCCGTGATTATCTCAAAGCTTTCTTTATTTTGAGAATATTAGGATAGAATACCGTATAGTATACAAAGCCGTATTCTGGCAATCTCTTCTTAAGACGGTATAAATAACCATCTTTAGCGAGTTTTCTTAATATCCTAGAAATGCTGTTAAATTTTACTTTCCTATATTTAAAGTACATATAAACACAAAACTCCTCGTAAGTGAAAAAGTATTTCTTTTTATTATTTACAAACTGTAAAATTTCTCTAAGAATTAGCCAGCGTAAACTTAATTCTTGCTTAGCCATTACGGGATCACCTTTTATGTTTTTCAATATATTGTTTTGTTATTTGTTCGATCTTTTGTTGTAGTTGTTTTATTCTCTCATCAATATATGGACAATCACAGTGTTTCTTTAGATCTTCGAGTTCCTTGATCACATGCTTGTATAATGCTATTTCAAGAAGAACCCTTTGTAATTCAGTTGGTAGTACGGGCATCACTGGATCACCTCATTCATAAGAATGATTCTTATCTTACAGCCTTTTGCATCAATTTCTATTAGGAGAGAACCGTGTTTATGTATGACTTCTTTATTTTTTGATTCTCGATGTTCTTGATTCTTGATGCCGTCTTCAGGAACCTTGGTTATTATTTCATTATTATCATTGTTGTTCTCCTGTTTCTCGACATAGGACCTGTAACTATTGACTAGTCCGTGTTTCTTAAGGATTCGCCATACAGAAGTCTCAGAGATCCCGATGTATTTGGCTATGTCCTTGTACATTAAGCCTTGTTTCCTGAGTTCAATTACTTTACGTTCAATATTTTCAGTAATAATTGTTTTGCGAGTAAATCCTAGATCATGAGCTATTGACAATGCTTTCCTATACGGTATTTTATATACCTGGGCAATGTCTCTTATCCTGGCATAATGACGGAGCTTAGCATAAATGTCTGCAACAATAGCTTCAGGTAAATTATATTCTCTTGAAATCTTTCTAAGAAGAGCAGGAGTAATTTTAGGAACAACTTCAAGCATTAGTTGATCACCACTACTTCTTCTTTATAAGGTTGAGGCTTTGCCTGGGTCTGCTTTTCAAATCCGAGAAGATACCTGGTTATTGCTAAGCGTATTAATTCACTCCTAGAAATGCCGAGTTCCCATGCCAGTTCATCGATCTTTTCAATAAGTGTTTCAGGCATTTTCACAGACACGATCTTCAATTATAATCACCTTTCTTTTTCAGTTCTTTAATTAATTTCATAAACTCATTTGTCGACGGGAGAACAGGTGTATTCTTAGAGTACACTACCTTGTTCTTCTCAACATCATAAACCCGGATAACGTATTCATTATTCAACATATTCTTGTAGATTACAACATCATATCGTTCCTCAATAACGAAATTAGACTCACGTACGAGGCCCTTCATTTTTATTCACCCTGACAGGGCAGAATTGCTTGAATACACAATAGTTGCATTCCCAAGGAAACCTAGGAGCAGGGCTTTTATGCTTCAACTCATCAACGAGTTTGCTTAACTGTTCATCACTTAATGGCTCTACTTCGTACTCTAGAATATTTACCTCATTATTCAATACTATATAGACAAGAATAGCCTTTGGCTTCCTTAGTAGATTAGCGTATATTGCTGCTTGCAATTTATGGTTTTCATGGGGCAAGTCCTTAGTTGATCTAGTAGTTTTAAGCTCAATAACAGCATTACTCGTTACTATATCCGCTCTACCATTAATAACTACACCATTAACTTCTCTCGTAACCGGTACCTCGATTTCAGCATCCTCGCCGAACTGCATAATCTTATATAATACAGACTCAACACCTTCATGAACAAGCTTCCCCAGAAGAATTTTCTCATTAAAGTTCAGCTGCAACATTAATGTAGGGTAACGTTCCCGAAGATAATGCTTCATAGGACATGATACAAGTTCAGTAACATAAACAACTTCCTTATCCTTCAACACACGGTTCAACGACTCACTAACATAGTAATTAATGATAAGATCCATAACACTCCTCATTGCTTACTCCTCGAACGATAAATTTTCGACCTAATATATTGGACAACATTTATGAACTCAGAACGGACAAGCTCCATGATAATGGCATAGTATGTGCTGGGATCCTTACTTTTCAGCTCATCAACATTTAATCCAAATACTCTCTCAATTAAGTCGTCAACATAGTCTTTTACAATCCTTAAGATAACTTCATGCGTACTAAGATCATGTTCAACGATTTGCCTGAGTTCTTCATAGCTAATATAATAACCGCCAAGGCGATACCTGATTTCAGGCTTAGCCTCATACATTAGAAATCCACCCTGCAACTCATATTGTAGAGTTTTAGAAGAGCTTCAATGTGTTGTATTTGATCATAGCTCAAGTATTTGGTTATGTCAATAGCATCAGCTCTATCTAGTCTCACCAATGTACAGTATAGATTAGCAATTTCAAGGATCTGCTTATATATTTCAGATAGAATACTAGTAATCTTCCTACTATTATATGCCGCCTCACTCTCTAAGAACAGTTTATTTAAGAACTCATCTACAGCAGTATTTCCATAGAACACTTTCTCCATAACTATCACCACATGCTTTGAATAACCGGCTGCTTAACCTTTGTGATCTGTTCATCAAGCGCGTTTCCGAAATTCAAATTCAATCGTTTGACACATTCTTCGAGTCTATAAGCGTAGTACTCTATTTCATTAATAAGATGCTCAATGCTCTTAATCTCACGAGTCAAGAACAAGGCATTAACCTCATCCTCAGTAATACCAAACCGTCTCTTAAGAACAGAATAGAGCTTTTGCTTATCGAACTTATCACAGGGACCAAGACCGACTTTCTTACATCTCCAACCATAACGGATCTCTAGATAGGCATAACACTTACCAGACTTCTTAACAACACGATTAATATATACCTGACCCTCATTCCAAGATTCAAGCCCAAGCTTACGAATAGCTGATTGAGCCAACTCACGAATATTCTTCAAAAAAGAACTATACTTTTCACGAATAGAACTAACCTCATCCAGACAGGCCTTCACGCCCAACACCATAATATCTAGTCTCGATAGTAATATCTAGCATCGATAATATTTAAGTATTAGGGTTGGAGAACAATTAGACAGGATCCTATCCAACTCTTTTCCAGCAGTTGGGAACACTTGAGTTCTCGACACTCCAACTCCTAAAAGAGTTGGACACCGATCACACCAAGTCTTATCAACCATAAAAAGTTGGAAAGCTACAACAACCAGGAATTTCCAACTCGTGATTGGGAATAGGTCCTGCAGCTGTATTCCAACCTAGTTGGAGAAAAGCAACTACCAGGAGTTTCCAACAATAATGAAAAAAGAAATAATATTTATTTTTTAAGTATCTTCTTTTCGAGAATTATTCCAATTATAATTAATATTAGACCTACCACTACTGCAATAACACCTACGGTTAGCGCCAAGGATTCCATTGTTCCTAATTTATTATACGCACTAACAACCTCACTACAATAATTGATACGGATACTATACACTTGATATGCAAATCCTATGAACACCGTGCCTAGCAATAGAAGACCAATACCAAGCCCAACAAGAACCCCATTTCTAAAACTCATACAATCCACCCAGGAAAAGAAACGAACCCATATAATATATAATGTATATAGGATCAGTGAAGAAGGGTTGTAGAAAAACAAATTTATTTTATGGTACTTGGATCGTGGTTGTGTAGCTGCTTTTCTGTACCCATTGACCAAGGTCATTCATGACATATAGGTATGCTTCTACCTGGTGTTTTCCGGGGCTTAGGCCTTTCACGTTTACTCCTACGGTCCATGATGAATGAGATATTGTGTATATGTTGCTGTCAGACCTTACATGATCTACATGTATGATTATCTTAGTCTTCTGGTAAAGCGAGTACAGGGGCTCAGCAGTATTCTCTGACGGGTACCTATCCCATTCAAAAGATAGCCCTGAAGCACTACACCCCTTACTGCTTATCTTTTGAATATTATACACCAAATCATACTGCTCGACAAATATAAGCAGCCTAACCTCATATGAATTCGTGCTTATTTCACCACTACTGCTAGACATAAGCGATAACCTAGGAACCAGTACAGCAGCCGTTATCATTCCTATTCCAAGTACCAATAATATTATGAAAACAATATTCCTCATCACTTAACCCTCGCAATAGCTTTCTTGATTAGTCTTTCAATTTTCTTTCTTCCTTTCTTCGGGAACCTCTTGTGCTCCAACACATACTCGACGAGTCGTTTAATCTTAGCAAGCTCTCTGGGCCCAGCCTTCCACCTCTTAGCAAGGGTATATACATACTTGGTTCTCTTCTCGAATAGCTCATCATCCATCTCTATTTTTCTACAAGTTCCTTGCTCATAGGTCCAGCCTCTTCTCCTATCACGAAGTATCAAGTATAGTATCCCAACAGCCTCAGCAATAGTGTCGATACCCTTTCTCCTCAATCGCCTAACATAGACCCCCTCATTAATCGCATAACAACTATTTGAGCCCTGATACACGGGCACCTCTTACCACCCCCCGGGATCCCCTTACAGGGATTCCCGGGCCTAGGTGGTTAGGTTAAAAATTGTTTCAGGTTGTCCCACATGTACCATTTCGTCACTTTCATGAAACCGGGTGGATCGGGGGAATTATGCTCTTTTTTGATATAGAATTCGAGGTATGCTCGTTTACCTTTCTTACGAATTGCACCTGTTTCAAGGAGAAACCGCATAAATTTCCTCACATATCTATATTGTTTCTCTGCACTTCTGCTCTTTGCACCAGGTTCCTCGTCTGGAACCGGGCCCGGCTCTATAGTAATATTATTAATATTACTTAGTATTGCTTTGTAGCGGTTCGTATCGGTTGCAGGGTCTTTATCATATGCCTTGACTAGTCTCTTAGACTTTATCAGTCTTGCAACAGCTGAGTAGACCCCCTCAAGGAAATCGTTAAATGTCCTAGGGGTTCGCAGCTTATAGCTTATCTCTGCAAGTGCTATCATTCCTGCTTTACCTACCATCTGGCCTATCAGCTTGATATCCGCTGGTTCCATGGGGTAGTACTTGAACAAGTAGAGATCAGATGTGCTGCGAAACGTTTTCTCCAGAAGACTGAAGACTTGGGTAGCATGGAATACAAATAGGAAACCATTGAAACCCTTCTTTGCAAGCCTATGCCTTATCATCGTATAATATTGGCTCTCGCCTACGGCTTCAGGAGTAAAGCTTAGTCTAGCATTACCAGCGCTTGCAGCTATTGCATCATCGTTGAACAAGTAGAAATATTTTAGCTTCTTGAGTTCAAGCCTCTTCTTGGCAATACCAACTATTTCACTAATGTTCCTCTCATAGCTATGAACATATGCTATCTCATTCTCATCAATACCATAGTTCAACAACTTCTTAACAGCCTTGCCAAGAAGTGCCTCAACAAATGATGTCTTACCAGAATTCATTGGACCAACAACTATTGCAGCACGATAAGGTATTCTTGCTTTCAACATGAATGGGGGCGCAGCAATATAGTGTAGTATCATCTCTTTAAACTGTTTACTGGATTCCTCGAAATCATTTATTCTTCTCCTCTCAACTTCTGCTAAGATGTTTAACGTCATACAAGTCACCCTTGTGGAAGGTATTCAACTTGTATTAGTAGCTTTGCCCTGTAGAGAGCTGCTATGCATTCAGTAGCGATCTTCTTTAACGCCTTAACAGTATCCAAAACACCACCAACCTTATCAACCTTGTCCATTACCACTGCAACAAAGATCTTTTCTAGAACATCATCATAATTAGGAATCTTAACTGTAGGAATAGCCTTAGTAAGAATATAGAGCCCCTCAACAGCATTTACAAGTTCTAAGAGCTTCCTTCTACCAACCATCTTAGTGGTTAAGTCTAAGCTAGAGATAGCCTCAGCAACACGGTCTATCTGCTTATTCAAAACCATTGTGTAATTAACTGTTTCACGGACAACAGTATAGCTCATAACTCTTCACCTAGAAGATCCAGTTCCTCTTTTTCCTTTTCCATATACTTCTCAAGCTCAGATTCGGTAAGCGCTAATCTATTCGACTGTATCATGGCTTTTAGGAATGCAATTTTTACAGAACCCATAATGCCCTGGCGAGTCCTGATATACTCTATATTGCTCTTTGTAACCATTATCCAAAGAGAAAACCTCATTTCAGGATCATTTAATGCTTCTGGTCCAAGATATGGTACAACTTTACCAAGTGGATGAAGAGTTAAAGCTGCTTCCTGTGCTTTCTCCAAGCTGCTTTTTCCTAGCCTGTACCAGAAATTAGTCATCTTCTCCTACCACCCCCTGCACGTAGGCTTATGAATAATGCAATAAACGTAAGCACGCCAGCAGCTAATACGAGTAGCTTAATTGTAGTGGGATAGGGGATCCCAGCTGCATAGGACTGGTACCAATCAACTATCATCTGGATAAGAGTAGCTATGGCAACAAGGATAACACCCAAAATAGCTAGAAAAGCTCTACCTTTACCACTCATTCTTATCACCTTTTCCTAGCTTTCACCATTGGTAAAACCATGACTGTTGTAAGTAATGCTACCGTACCAGCAGTTATTGCAGCTATTACTGCTGGCTGGATTACTTGTGAGGAACTAGTTATTCCGCTACTTCCAAGCATGCTGCTCAAACCAGTCCTATACTTCACGCCTGCTTTTGTCAAAGCATCCTTTATTGCGGATACAGATGTACCGTAGTACATGCTAGCAGCTTCTCCTTTAACCGCAAAACTCACAAGCCCAACAACATTACCACTAACATCAACGATAGGTCCACCAGAGTTACCAGCATCAGTGCTTGCCTGGAACTCGAATAGTTGTTTATCGGGATAAACCCATGCTACTATTCCCTCTGCTATTCTTGGATCAGCACTCATTTTTTGTAGATCGCCAACGATTTTGTATAGCTCAAATGGATAACCTATTACGAAGATCTGCTGACTCTTATCGGGGTCTTTGAAAGCCAAGCTCCAAATATACTGCTCTGCAGGCCTAGTACTTGCCCTGAGAACAGCAACATCATGCACTCTATCAATATAGATAACATTAGCCTTACTAACATAGTCGCCATGCATAATCGTTACAGCTATATTACTCTGATAATTCACAACATGAGCAGCCGTTACCAAGTAATAGTCAGAAACCCACCAGCCAGTACCATACTGGGAACCATAAAGTACGACAACGACGCCCTTATCCCACATACTACTGTATAATTCCTCAGCAACCACGAGTGGGGCAACCAGTATAACTATTATCAATATTAATAATAGATAAGTGGGACGCATCACTACTTCTCCCTCGGCCACAACCTGTGGCCTTTAGAGCACGTAATAGTTCCATCAGCCAGAACCTCTACCTCAGCGTCAGGGTGCTTTGGGCATCTCAGCTTTACAGCTCCATTTCTTAACGCATTATATACCTCAACCGCTGCTTTAGAAGATCTCATGCACATTTGCATTTCTTCCCTATGCTTCTTCTTCAGCACATCAATGTATTCTTCAAGTTCTTTGATTCTCCCATCCTTAGCCTTCAGCCTAGCCTCATACTCTTTTTTGATCTTTTCAATTTCAGCATTACCAGACTTAACTAGACGATACATTAGAATAAGCATCAATGGAATGAATAGTATGAATATTGTTATTACAAGAACGTCTTGTATAAGATCCAAGGTGTACGTGAGACTCATTTCTTCTCACCCCCTGAATGAATAAGATTTATCCCCCTAAGCCAAGGGGGAAGAGACGGGGCAATTATGGGCCAAAGCAGAGTAAACAATAGAGTAAAGAAAAACGATACAAAGATAAACTGATCAGCTGTAACTGTGACTGAGCTGCTAACACCCTTTATCTTATTATATATGATTATATTGAACAACGGCTTATCGATCCCAAAAGCATACAAGATCCCGGCCCATACCTTACCAGTTATCAGCATAATTATGAATGCACTTCTAAGACTACCAGTCCATTTCCAACTCACCAGAAAAACAGCTAACATGCTCAAAACCATAGCAACAACAGCAATCTCAGCAACCAAGCCCATGCTCTCACCCAGGTGGCGGCGGTGGCTGCGCAGGAGTTATTGAAGGACTAGTTGTTGTAGGAACAGTTGACGGCGTAGTCATAGTCGGTGGACTGGTTGTTGTAGGCGGTGTAGTAGTTGAATAGTATCTTGGATAATATCCAGGCGTCATAGGAGTAGTCGTAGTAGTTGTATTCGTTGCAGGTGCTACACTAAAACCATAAGCATTTCCGAAGAAGTAGCCTATAGTGAAGCTAAGCAGAGCAACAATAACCATAATAGTCAAGGTCTTCTTATTAAATACGCCATAGATACCATAACGTATCCTAGCAGCAGTATCACCCGCGATGACTAAGTCCATTTTCTCTTCTAAGACATCTGCTAAGGATTTACGCCAGATGTCGGCCATGCTGAGTTTTGCTAGAATAGTCGCAGCCAGACTCTCGGATCCTACCTTGTCTTTTATTGCTTTCAATAGATCCGTTATTTCTTTTGATACATTTATCTTGATTTCACGGCCTAACTGTACAAGGTACTCGGCTAGACCGAGAGTACTCATACCAGGTATTGGCGTAATTATTTCATGTGGTGGATTAATACCGATGCTATGATACCATGCATACTTTATACTATTATCATTTAATCTCACAATATTGGCTATGAAGAACGATAATGCAAGGGTCATTGCAACACTGCTTACAAGTATTTCCCAGGGATCGATCTCGCCCTGGATAGCTATCTTGTATAATTTGCCTGCAATAGTAATTTCCTCAGTATGTACTGGCGGGATAATACTAACTATAAATGCATAATAGACAAGATAAACTAAAACTGCAGCTGCAACAACCCATCTCCAAGCAAGTCCGAAAGGCGATGGATAACCTGAGGGGGCTTTAGCGTCAAACATTGACACGACTAGAGAAGACTCGCTTGGAGAAATCTTGCTTATGTACTGGTCACCGTATTTAGTCCTAATGAGTACTCTATCTTCGGTCCTTATCTCCTCGAAATCATCATCATAGTAAACATAGACATTACCATCAAGTGATTGAACAATAAGCATACGCTCCGGGGGACTAGGCGTGAAGAAAAACATTATAACATCTTTAATCCCCTTAAGATGTGCCAAATTTTCATGTTTGTAAACAAGAAGCACGAAGAACATGAGACCCATGGGGATTGATAAAAAAAGCGGTATTAGGATTTCAAGCCTCATTCTTTATCGCCTCTTCATAACAACTACTGCTAGTACAAGTAGTATGACAATGAATAAGCCTAGGAGAGCATACCTATACTGCTCATTAGTATTAACTACTGGTTCTACTTCAGCACCCATAGTCTCGGCAAGAGTAACTGTTTTGCTAAGCTTATAGATAGTACCATCCCAGACACCATCAACAAGGATCTTAGCCTCAGCCAACGGCCTACCAGCATCAAGCACGACTGTTCCACTTTCATCCGTGATCCCGTAACATAGTACAACATTAGCAGGATCCACAAGCCTAACAAGCATACCAGGTATCAGGACACCCTTATCATTGTAAACCTTGACCTGTATCTTGCCGTCACCAAGATCCTTAACATCAATATTTAGACCTTCCTCAGCCTCATTATCAGCATAGACCACGATATAGGCATTAGTCAATGGATTAGTCAATGGTATATCCACGTAACCACTAGAACCTACCTGATACTCACCATACTTTGTACCGTCTTCTGCTAGAATAGCAACATATGAGCTACTAGGAGCATATACACGGATCTTCATGCTCGGCACTAATGCTTCAACAGTAGCACCTACAAGAGAAGTAGTATCAAGACTAACGGCATAGTCCAGTACTTGGGTAGTATTACCAGCAAACTGGCCAGTAATAGTAAACTCCCTAATAACATTACCACTGCTATCCTTGATCTTGATTATAGTTCCTTCAGGGAAGTACATGAAATGTACTAGGTTATCGCTCTTAAGATTCTTAACAAACCATAGGAATGGCTGTTCTGCTGGGATTCTAGTAACACCATTACGTGGTGTACCAACAACGTTACTGATAAGATCGAAATAGTGCGTGCCGTTGAAGAATGTGGGGTCTATGAGCATTTCTAAGTTCTGCAGTGGTGTTGTTTGCGGGTCTATGTTGCCATTTACATCGTTGCCGTTTTGCCATACTATTGCATAGCTTATCATCTCTGTAAAACCGCCGTAATGCGGACCCAAAATAATGGGACTATAAAGTTTAGGCTCTCCATTGTCAGCAATGTCTATTGCATATTGTGTACCATCATACCATGTATTTAACAAACCATTGTGATGGTTCGCTGTTACTACGTGCCAATTTCCATCAATCATGTCAATTGCTGGCTTAGAAACTAGTAATCCTATCAAAGATGAATTATCATAGAATACAAATACCCTGTGCGTATTCATCTCAGCATGTAACCTAGGACTCTCTGGTGGATCGAATATGGGTGAATTTCCTGATTCATCGGTTGATACTAGCTTAAACCTAACCTGCCATGCAATACTATTGTCAACAGCTGATTGTGGATTATCAAAACTAATACACTGACCAGGACTGAAGTAAGCGATATATCCATGCCATGCTACTACGTCGTTTAATGATAGATCTATGTTTGTTAGCTGTAGTTTTTCGTATAGTGTTGTGTCTTTTTGTTTGATTTGCCATCCCTGTTTGTCTCCATAGACTTCGAATACTGTTCCAGGCTGTATTGCACCGAACTGTAGTGCTACTAGTACTGGCTTGTTCCCGATCTCCTCGGTTAATGGAAGCGGTAAGACTGTGGATACTTGTGACGATCTATAGATGAAGTATGTTGCTGTAGCAACCATCCCTAGTACAAGCATTATGATAATTAATAATGCCATTGAGGTCCTAGCTGCTTGTTTCTTATTTCCTTTTGCAAACATCATTATAGCTGCTACGACTATTATTGTAGCACCAGCACCAAGCAGGAGATACTGAGTCTGCAGCTCGTTTACGCTTGCACGATTATATCCAGAACCAGTGGGCGGAGTAGTCGAGGGCTCAGGTAAGGCTTCAGGCTCATTTACTGTTGCTCCTTGTGCAACAATAGTGTACCTGGACTCAGTAGCTACAAAGCTATAGATGAACTTGCCATCAACACTTATCTTAACCGTGCCGTCCCAGTCATAGACTATTGTTACATCATGTTTCTTATCTGGCTCAAGATCAACGTATGCCTTGTCTTCATCAGTTCCGCCTTCTCTCCATATTACCTTTATACCGTGTTTTGCTTCCCAGTTCCAGGTCTTCTCTCCCCAACCAAACACTATCACCGAATACTTATCACAGCTAAGCCCGACAGCGTCACCAATAGTATTGCCCCAGAGCGGGGCATCTGGAACATATACTTTAGCAGTTACCTTGTAGCCCTTCGGGAGATAATACCCAGTAGGTGTTGGTGATACAACGTAGTTAGCATAAGCCACCGTGCCCCCGACAATCATGAGGGCCATTAGCACTATTACAAACACATATTTATGATTCATAATTCTCACCCATTGAGCAAGGCTGTATGATTAAAAAACTATTTTGGATTTACACGTGGAACGGGTTAGGGATCCTCTTACCACTTGTTAACAGCATGAATACCAGTATGATAGCGATAGCGCCTAGTCCGAAGGCTAAGGCAGTAAGATATTCAGGGTGTAGCCAAGCCATAACAGCAGCAGCAATACCGCCAAGTACTAAGAGTATGAGAAACGCTGCTATGAGCGGGGCTATTGCACGTCTACGCTTCTTACCACCCATCATCAGCACGAATATTATAACTAGCAATATTATTGCACCAAGACCAATGAGCCCATATTTCATTACTTCATTACTGGCACTACCAAGAATACCAGTTGTAGTTGTTATCTCGGTAGTAGTGTCCTGTGTATCAGCGTCTAATACGAGCTTAGCACCAACAACCCAGTCATCAACAACTGCCTGTATACCAATGTATAGCTTGCCCTTAGGATGCTGCTGGATCCATGTAGTAACATCGTATGTCCTCGGACCACTTCCTTCATATACTATGTCTGTGTACTTATCAGAATACTGTGAGGGAATAACATCGGTTGGCCAGCGGTGTTTATTAATTATAGTGTATTCATATGGCATATAGTATTGTCCATTATCCTCGAACAGTATAATTACCCAACGAGCCCATGGATCCGAATGTGCTGGATAAGCATTAATTACAAGCTTAGCACTCCTAATGTTAGTGTACTGTGAGACATCATATTCGAAAACAACTACGTGTTTATGTGCAAGAATAGTCTTAGAGCCAAGATCAACTTCTTGGGTGCCAGCAAGGTATTTAGCATATAATGTAACCTTGTCAAAAACACCATTACTACCCGCTGGAGCACCTAATGCAATAATACCAGAACCCGCTGCCTGGTATATCCCTGTTCCATCTGGTAAGTCGAATCTTATATTGCCATCAACAACTGTTACTAGAACCGTATCAGCAGATGTTGAAAGACTCGTTACAGCTGTCTTCTCAGTACCATTAACCATGTATACAGTAATGCCTGTGCTTGTACGGACAAGCTCGTATCCAAGCAGCTTAGACTCATTATACGCAATAGGATCAAAGACACCAACAGCACCATCACCAGCAAACTTGACCTCAGCATAACCATCAAGCACTACAGGATACGCTAGGAACGCATCATTAGCATCATTATTAGTGATGTTAAGGACACCATTAGTTACCTGGTAACTTGTAAGAGTAGTGTTCCAGACCTGACCAGCAAGCGTTATATTACTGAACTTAGCAAGCTCATCAGCACTAAGGAAGTCAAAGCTCGCCAGTACCATGTACTGAGTTGATACCTGCGCGGTTGCTGGGATTATTGCTATTGGGCTTAATAATATTAGAGCTAGACTAATTGCTAATAACAAGTATTTTCTATTATTCAGGACCTATTCACCCCCAGAACCTATACCCCCGAATACGGGGGCTATAGAATAGATCTATTTTGCGATGTATATTCTTGAAAAGGGGGGCACCAAAAATAATTCAATATCTACTATTCTTGGCCACAGGAACTGGGAGAAGGCCTTCAAATAAAATAATCGAATAATTCTTCTTAATACCACCTAACAAACCAATATTACTATTATCATCATTTATACGAATAGT
>JAGHDU010000176.1 GCA_021159785.1 Staphylothermus sp.
ATATAAGGCTTGATGCGTGGAACAATATTCTCCAATACAAAATAAAAAGCAATGAATTAATGAAAAAACTTGAGAAAGCCAAGGATAAACTAGAAGAGCTCAAGAAAAACTTAGAGGAGAAAATGAAACAAACCATTGTTACCGAAGAACGAATCAAACTAGGACTAAGACCTCGATTCTGGTACGAGAAGTTTCACTGGACTATTTCGAGCGAAGGATTCTTGATACTCGCTGGAAGAGATGCTGATCAAAACGAACAACTAGTAAGAAAATATATGGAAAAACACGATATTTTTCTACACGCAGATATTCATGGAGCACCAGCAACAATTATTAAAACACAAGGAAAAATCCCTTCTGAAAAAACAATTAAAGAAGCAGCTGTTATAGCAGCATGTTATTCAAGGGCTTGGAAAGAAGGACTAGGATCTATAGATGTGTTCTGGGTTAAAGCAGAACAAGTCTCAAAAACACCTCCAAGCGGAGAATACTTGAAAAAAGGAGCCTTCATGATCTATGGGAAGAAAAATTATGTGAAAACAGAACTTAAACTCTCACTAGGCATAGAGGAAGTATGTGATCCAGTATATGGATTATATCATAGAATCATAGTAGGACCCACAGATCTCGTAAGGAGGAAAAGCATTGTATATGTCGAACTAGTACCAGGGGATCTAAAGTCAAATGATGCAGCCGAAAAAATACTATACCTATTTAGAAAGATACTTAAAGATCACGTTATCGGTATTCGAAAAGAAGAAATTATAGAAAGATTGCCAGGCCCAGCCAGAATAATACATGCCTCGAGAGGAGACGCCGAACCCGTTGAAAAATGCATGTAAACTGAAGTGTGATATAAGATTTAAAACTTTCTGCATCAAACTATATAGGTGATAATTTCATAACATAAATAAATACGCTTAATGGAGGCATAAATACCATGGTTAACAGAAACATAGTGGTAGAACAACTCAGGTATCAAAGTGTAAAAGATATGAAAGTAGAACTAGTAGAAAGAAAGGGCACTGGTCATCCAGACTACATAGCTGATTCAGCAAGCGAGTATGCCTCCAGAGAACTAAGCAAATACTATCTAAAAGAATTTGGAACAATTCTTCATCACAACCTAGACAAAACGCTTCTTGTAGGTGGACAAGCCAATCCTCGCTTCGGCGGCGGATACGTTATTGAACCAATCTACATAGTTGTTGCAGGAAGAGCGACAACCGAAGTAAAAACCGATGACGGGGTCGTAAATGTCCCATTTGGCTCAATAATCGTGCGTGCTGTCCAGAAATGGATTAAAGAACACATGAGGTTTCTCGACCCTGAAAAACATGTCATAATAGATTACAAAGTTAGGAAAGGAAGCGCCGACCTTGTATCTGTTTTCGAAGCTGGAAAAACACAAATTCCCCTAGCTAATGACACGAGTATAGGAGTAGGCTATGCCCCACTATCAACTCTAGAAAAACTAGTTCTTGAAACAGAGAGACTCTTAAATTCCAAAGAATACAAGAAGAAAAACCCCGCAGTCGGCGAAGACATTAAAGTAATGGGACTTCGACAAGAAAAGAAAATAGTACTAACAATCGCAGCCGCAATAATCGACCAATTAGTCTTAGACATTGATGAGTATTTAAATGTAAAGGAACAAATCAAGAATGATGTCTTAGATCTAGCAGCTAAAATAGCAAGTGATTATGACGTAGATGTCCACATCAACACAGCTGATATACCCGAGAAAAAAGTCGTATATTTAACGGTAACTGGAACATCTGCAGAACATGGAGACGATGGTGCTACAGGTAGAGGAAACAGAGCAAACGGTTTAATCCCTCCAATGAGACCTATAAGCTTAGAAGCTACAGCTGGTAAGAATCCAGTAAACCATGTTGGTAAGATCTACAATGTAGTTGCTAGAAGGATTGCTGAAAAAGTATATTCTCAAATTGATGGATTCAAAGATGTATATGTTGAACTCTTGAGTCAAATAGGTAAACCAATAGATCAGCCACTTGTAGCCAGCATAAAGATCATACCAAATAAATACGGCGAAGAACTTCCAACTCATATAGTTGAGGAAATCAAAGCAATAGCTGATGAAGAATTATCCAATATTACTAGAATAACGTACGAAATACTTGAAGGAAAAGAA
This sequence comes from Staphylothermus sp., assembly GCA_021159785.1. Taxonomy (GTDB): domain Archaea; phylum Thermoproteota; class Thermoprotei_A; order Sulfolobales; family Desulfurococcaceae; genus JAGHDU01. Next base: position 2,159 of record JAGHDU010000176.1, read on the forward strand.
ATGCTCTACTAGGCAAATTAATCAAAAGGTGTCAATTTTTCGACACCTAATTTTTTCTTTCTCTCCTCTTGGTATTCTTCTACTAACTTAATTACTCTTTGATAATCTTCTTCCGCTTCTATTTTTTCAATCATATTCCACTGTACATCTATTTTATTGAGTATAACTTGTTCTATGAAAGTAGCATCTTCGTATATTATTGGATCGGGACAGCTAACAATAGGTACACGAAGATCGGTATAGAGTTCGCCATAGTCTTTGTACGTAATTATAGCTATTTTCTCCTTCCTCAAGAAATTGATTACATCTCCCGATAGTGGCATTATTTCATCTACGAATATTATTTTTAATCCATTATACGGATATGCTTTATTAATGATCTTCTTTACGCTGGCAATTGATAAGTTCTTTGAACGCGGTATTCCAATATACTTATTTGTAGATAATTTCTCTATAGTTTTCTCTAAGTCACGTTTTTCTTCCAATAACTTATTAATAACTTCGTCTTTCCGTCTTAATTGTTCCTTTAAACTTTTAATCTCTTGCTCTAGTAAATAGATCCTTCTCTTAACCTCGGTTTCACTTATATTCATGTTCTTGAGGTTTTTAAGCTCAAGTTTCAGTTCCTCGATAACTGCGTCCTTTTCACGTAGTTTTCTCTGTAGTTCGATAATTCTATTCCTTAAAATTCTGTTTTCATATCGTAGCTTTTCCATCTTGTTGGAAAGATCGTTAACTATTTTGTCTGTATCACTGTCTGTTTCTTTATTAACACTTACTGTATGCTCTATCTTAGTATCTAGTTCATTAATTAGTTTCTCTAATTCTTGTTCAAGGGCTTCAGCTATATTCTTTCCACGTGCTATTGATATCTTTACATTTTCGACGCTGATTCCTAAGTCCATTGAATACACTTTTTTCTCTGCTTGGATCAGTTTGTCTTTAATTGATAAATAGGCTTTATAGGCTGCTGCTAAAGCATCCCTTACATGGGAATCCTTGACTTCAATACCTGGATACTTTTTAGTGATCTTGTTCACTAGTTCTTGTTTCTCATCTGTTGATAAATCATGAGGCGGAGTATAGATTTGCGCATTGAGTGCTGCGGCTATTTTCCTTATCAATTCTGGGGGATGCATTACATCAGTTGAAACTATTGTTGCTATACCTAATTTTGATATAATATTAAGTATTTCTCCTCTATCTAGGTTTTTGGAACTATGTAGGTATAGCGGTCTTCCAGAAAGGTCAAGTATTGCTAATCCAGTACTTATACCGGGGTCTACACCTACTATTAATCCTCTAGGTTCTACACGGGCATTGTTTGTTTCAAACATTATTTTATTCCTATATACAGGTCTTACAATGAGTCTGACACTCTTATTTTTAAATGGTTTTATAATTCCATAGAGTTTTTCTCTCGGTGCATATACTGTGAATATGCTTTGCTCAAGACCACCATTACTTTTCCTAAATACCAGATCATAATCGAATCCGTATCTATCGAGGATCCTCTTCACTTCCTTTGTAACATTTAGTATTCCGGCACGTATGCTTCTCTTATATCTATCATAACTCATTCCACCATGGCTAACACTTCTTCCTCTCGAGACAATTATTTTTGTCTTTTCCTCTAGGGGTTTTAATATAGCACCTCCTCCCTTGGAAGCAATGAGCGCTGCTATATAAGCTGTTTTTAATGGGTCCATTTTTCCATGAACATCTATACCCATATTGTATGCAACATTTTTGATAGTGCTTAAATTATCGCCCCAACCAGTTACTTGAACTATTCGTGTATTCGGTGGTAATAAGTTAATTATTTTAATGATCTTATCAGTATTTTCACCTAATTCAAAGACGTTATCTATAGCCAGTATATCTGGTTTATACTCCCAAGCTAATCTTATTAGTCGTGCAAAAGAAACTTCTTCAAAACTATTGATAACTTTATCTCCTTTAAGTATAACAACTGCATAATGTGGTTGATGAGTAGAAGAACTAGGTGAATAACCAGGTAATATATCTACCCCCATTACTAATTTCTCGTTTTTACCGTTATTCATTTTCTCCCCGCACATATTTCAAGGCTTTATCCGGGCTTATTCCTACTTTGTAATTTTTATTGAAAAACCTCACTATATATTCTACATCTCTTTTCAATAATTGTTCTGCTGAGGGATCATCTTTGTAAACATATTGTGGCCAATCAATAATATATGGAGTATTTGTATCAACATTGACTATTACATTATACTCACTTAAATCCCCGTGAACTACACCCACTTCGAGATATGCCTTTCTAAGTGTATCAAGTATTTTCCACAATACTTCTTCAGGTTTATCTAATTCGGGTTTTCGATAAAGTTCTACGCCCTCAATATATTCTATTACAACTGCATGACGATTATATGCTAGAACATATGGTACATATGTACCTATTTGATATAGTTCTTTTAGAGCTTTAAACTCTCTTTCAGCAGCGATCTTTGATTGTTTAAACCAATCAATCCTTGGATCTTGGGCCCATGTTCTCACAATTCGGGTTTTCCTAAAACTGGTACGCCCGATCCTAAGGAACTTAATAGCTACTTTCTTACCTCCGGGAGCAAGCGCTTTGTATAACTCACTTTCTTTACCAACACCTATTCTATCCCCTATAGCTTCAACAATATCTTTTCTAACGAAATAATCCAATGCAAGCATATCTAGACCTAAATACGTTAATCTAAAAGCTTTATAACCACTTATCATTTTCCTTTTAACAAGTTTTAATCTATGCATTTTAGATAAAGAAAGTAGAACGTGTTGTTCCGGTAGTTTAGAATACTTCTCAATAATTTCGAGAGGAACGTATTCATACTTGGAATGGCCTTTTTCAATAGCTTCTAATACTTTCAAATCTCTTTTCGTCAGCTGCTTATATATTAATCCAATTTTCACCAATTCCGTAATCCCTACATATAATTGATGTATTGGATTATCTTGATATAACCGGGTAATATTATGTTATTAAAGCATTATATATTGGTATAAATTACCTAGTATTTACAATTCTTTGCCTTATAAAGCCCATCTAAATACATTCTTTAAATGAGGAAGATTAAAACTTCGATTCACTACCAAGTCATTGATTCTGAGGAGAACAGCGATGGAAGACTATGTTTCAATAACTATGATTGCTATATATACGACAA
>JAGHDU010000067.1 GCA_021159785.1 Staphylothermus sp.
GTATATATCATATCTATTACTGAGTATATTTGTCACGCACTTATAGGGGAACTTGTCTATTTCAAATAACACGATTTTATCTCTATGTTTATAGGATAATCTTGTTACTTCATACTCGCTGGGTATCTTACCAGCGTTTAGAACTTCTTTCTCGGTTTTTATTAAGTTTAATATGTTGGTTTCATAGTGACTACCCATTTATTCTATTAATTGTTCTTGAAAATCTTCTGTGAGCTTAATTTTTGAAAACTTGATGATCCATGGTTTTATATTGTATTTACATCGATAATAAATAGTCCTATTTACAAAATCTATTTTATCAATTAACCCGGGATACTCGTCATTGTTTTGATCGACTATGGATACATATGTACGATTCTCGAAACCAGAGACGAGAATTCTTGTTTTGGGGACATTGAATCTTGTTTTCAATTGTTCGAATCCCTGTAGCCTCACAGTTTCACTAAGAACAAGATATAGTGTGTCAAATGTTCTTGACGCATACAAGACTTTGTCTCTAGGCTCCACTCCAAGTTCATTTACGTTTATTTCTTCACCTAGAAAAACCGGCATATTTGCTATTAATACATCATCAAGCCCCACTTTTCTCAATGGAGCATCATATAAGAATTCCCTATACTTATCACTTCTAAGCATTCTTCTTTCTTCTCTATTCCTAGTTTTTCTGTTTTCTGGCACACTTAAGTTAATGATATTGATCCCTAATTTTGCGAATCTTTTGAAATATGGATATAGTTCTTTTCCAAGAACAATTAGGACGTCTGGCCTTAGTTCTAGCAATAATTTTGCTTTATATAGAAGAGAAGGTATATCGTTGATCCATCCATCAGTATCTATGATTACTGGTTCTCTATTATCACGGAGTGCTATTTGAACGAATTCTTTTACTTTATATATAATGTTACTTGTATTGTTCTGCGGTTTAATATCCCCTATGAATTTCATCTTGGCTGGTTTGAGGAATCTCATCCAAATAACTTGTTCACTGGGATATGCCATTGATATGAAGCAAGGTGGCCCTATATCTGCTTGTCCTACATCAGCATCAATTATACTTGGATTAAGCCCTTTTTCTAGAGCTAAATTACTTAACAGTATTGAAAACGATGATTTACCACTATCTACCCCGCCAACTATGGCTATTGTTTTGTATTTTTTATCAATGATTTCTTCGGCCTTAGAAAACCATTCGAGGTAAGGATCATTCTCTTCAACACCCTGTATTTGAGCATTTGGTGCCAATGTGAAATCTAGCTCAGAATCCATGAGTGCTCTTATTATATAGCTCTTAGTCTTGTGAACCACGAACCTATTGCTTTCAGTAAATCTCTTCCCCAGGACCTCTACCTCGCCCTTAACAACATGCACTGATGCTGGACCAAAGATCTTTAGCATTTCATCTTTTTTCATCTTTACAACAGGCATCTTTATTCAACCTCAATACCTTTCCTCAGAGCTATTCTGAGAGCAGCATAGGCGTCTTTGTTCCTATATGGTTTCAATATTTTTACAAGTCTCTTGTCTAGATAATTAATATCATTGACGACTCTACTCCTAGGGGTTGTTTCATGTTCGTCGACAACCTCGATCTTAACATTATTAATTGTTTTCTTTAATATATAGATTATATCGAATCCATTAAGACCTGAACCTACCCGGATTATTTTCTCTCTAGAAGGAATATTGTGTAGTAAATAATTGATTTTTTCACAAATCTTCTCCAGAGAAACATATCCGTGTTCAATTACTTCTCCATCACCAATGACTAGATAATAGGGTTTTGAACCGGGATCTATTCCTATGGTTAAAGTATTGTATTTCTCTTTAAACCTTGTAGCTAGTATGGATATTTCTAATCCTATACGTGTATCTTCGGGATCATACACTATCAATACATCATTTCTGCTAATAGTTTCTTTAACAAAGTCATAGTAGTCTGTATAAAACACACTATAGTAGGGTATAGTATCTTTATCTTCGTAAACACTATAGTCTATTTTTCTAGCATTGAGTATGTCCTTAATTCTCATAAACCATCTGGGTTCATAAATCCCTATTACCAGTGGTCTCTTATACATGTATTTCATAACATATTTTTCCTCTGCAAAATAATTCTTGAAAACGCTATCATTTTATTATCTTTAATCGATTTTATCATTATGTGATTTAGGCTCTATTTAATACTATTGTGAAGAGCAGTGGAAATACGATGATTACTGGGAACAGATATATCGACGAAGTAATCGGTGAAGGAAAGACCATATTATTCTATGGAGTTGCTGGTAGTGGTAAAACAACTATGTTAATGATGATTGCATCAAATATTTGTCGGAACACTACAGATAAATGCCTGTATATCAGTACTGAAGAAACATTACACTATGAAAGGGTAGCAAAAAACACCCTTAGATTCGCGAATGTATGGTTTATGGAAATATACGATTTCGATGAACTTTTGGACTTCGCTCTTTTAAAACTGCCATATATTCCTCTAAAACACGTATTTGTTGATAGTATTAACTCTTTGTACAGAGTCATTTCTTATGAAGAAGAATCTATAACCAAATATGGTTTATTACTCGCCACATTAAGACATAAAGTAAGAGAAACTGGCGGTAAATTATTTGCTTCTGCACAAGTTAGAGTTGGTTATGAAGAGGATGAAGAAGAACTCACAGCTAGTGGAATGAATATATTAAACTATTGGTTTGATGTAATTATTTTTCTCAGCTGGAAAGACAATGGCAGGGTAGCTAGGCTCGTGAAACCGACTGATAAGGAGAAAGAGGCTTTGTTTGAAATAACAGATGAAGGGGTTGAGTGGATCAATGAACAATGACTTAATTTATTTCATCTATTGGTTTATCAAATACTATTTACCACCTATGATCGCAAATTCTTCACCTTTATTGGTTAAGGGAGATAAAAGAATCGATCGCGGAAAATCATTCTTAGATCACAAGCCATTATTCGGTAAGAATAAGACCATGGAAGGTTTAATCATTGGTGTATACATGGGTTCACTAGCAGGGCTGGTCCTTGGATTTGTCCATTGTGATTCATCACTATTCTATATAGGTTTTATTGGTTCTCTTAGTGCATTAATAGGTGATCTTATTGGTTCTTTTATAAAGAGACGTCTAAGTATTCCTAGTGGTAAACCTCTTCCAGTCATTGATCAACTTGATTTTGCTCTTGCATCCACACTTGCTTACTATTTATTAGGATTGAGAGAGTTTTATGAAGAACCATTGTTTATTTTATATGCTTTGTCAATTATATTGCTTCTCCACATAGTAACGAATAATATAGCTTATTACCTCGGAGTCAAAGACACGAGGTGGTAAATATATTAAACCCATTAGATTTTTAATAGTGTTAGTATATCTTGTGAAAAATAGGTATATCGGCAGGGGTATGAGTTATGAAGATACCAAAAATGTTAGTAACGTACTGTCCAAGATGCAGATCACATACGCCGCACACGGTCACTATTTACAAGCATGGTAAGCGTAGGTCTATGGCTGAGGGTGAACGTAGATATAGAGCTAAGAAGAAGGGTTATGGTTCTAAGAGAAAGTCAGAACAAAAGAGATTTGCTAAGGTAACAAAGAAAGTAGTATTGAAACTAAAATGCAGAAAATGCGGATATATTCTCCACAGAGAAGGCATTAGAATGAAGAAGTATGAACTAGTAGAGGTGACTAGGTAATGGTTAAGAAGAGAAAAATACTCATACCACAACCTAGGAGCAAGTTCTTAAAGGTAGTATGTAAAGTATGCGGTGCTGAAAACATAGTCTTTAGCCACGCAACATTTCCAGTAAGATGTAAAGTATGTGGAACAATAATGGCAAGACCAACAGGTGGAAAAGCCCAAATACTCAGAGATAGAGCAGAAATAGTAGCTGAATTAGGTTAAAACTTAGAGTATTTGTTCATAAATATCCAATTTCATGATAGTTAAGACTTAATACCTCTAATTCTTAAAACTCTCTAATGGTGCGGGGGTGCCCGAGCCTGGCCAAAGGGGTCGGGCTTAGGACCCGATGGCGTAGGCCTGCGTGGGTTCAAATCCCACCCCCCGCACCATTTCTTTGAATAAGGCTTTAATTCATAGAATCCATGGGTTGTAAATAGTAGTGAATGGCGAATACTACTACTATTTAATCTTTGGACTAATGCTAGGTCTAGCATTTCTTCTTGGTACTCTTATGAAAAAGATTAGGTTATCAGCAAGTATTGGTTACTTGTTTGCAGGAGTTATTCTTAGCTTTTTCCTCCACATACCAAGCGATCTAATGGATTTACTCGAATTTTTCTCGGAAATAAGTATTATCCTATTGTTCTTTGAGATAGGGTTTGAAGTACATATTGACAATATTGATAAGATCGCTGGTTTCCCAACGTATCTTTCACTCTTGGAGCTAGTTTTAGCTCTTTCAATGACGTTGGGATTGTGTTCCATCTTAGGCATAGATGCAAGGGTTGCGTTAATCTATGGGTTAATGACTGCTTTTTCAAGTACTGTTTTACATATAAACTTCTCGAGGAAAAACCACCTACACGAAATGAAGTCCGAGAGACTGTTCTTATGGTTGCAGCTGTAGAAGACATTATCATTGTAACTATACTTACTCTTATGAGCGGTGGTAATAGTAATGTATTCATTCACTTATTATATACTATCTCAGTAGGAATCGCTATATTCATACTATCATATGAGTTTGCCAAGAAAGTCCTTAATAGAATTATCAGTATTGATGATAATGGATTAATATTACTTATCTCTTATGGTTTACTGATAAGTACAGCTTCAAGTATTCTAGGTTTATCAAGTGCTCCTGGTGCATTTATAGCAGGGCTGACCTCTTCCCATATTGAGAAATCTGCTGATTTAATAAGAATGCTTAAACCTATAAGATTTATCTTCCTTACTCTCTTCCTTATCTCGATGGGCCTGGGCATGTTTATTTACAAAACGGATCTTCAAACATACATATTTAGCATAGGTATTGGTATCCTCATAGTCTTTATCCATGTAGTAACGACTATAACATCATCAATAATTGCTGGGGGTTTAGGTTTAAAATATGGTTTAGAAACTGGATTTTACTTATCGACTTCTAGCGAGTTATCGCTGGTTATTGCTTACTATGCGTTAATGCATATGAAGCTGGAACTACCCCTCGTACTTACTGCTTCGATAGCAATTATTGTTGGTTCAATTATTTCATCTAAATTGACGTATAATAGAGATCACTATATTCCCTTAGTACTCAAAAAGATCTCATATGAAAGATACAGCGTTATAGATACCACGCTATTAAGAATTAGGGCATTCATAAATAAGCACCAAGGCAGAATCTATTTTCTATTTAAACAACTTATGATTAGTCTCGTGGAACTCTTGATCTCTACTTTAATATTGGGTACTGTAATAGGCATAATGTATTCATTAACTAGTAATCAAACATTATTCATTTCACTAATAGTCTTCTCTATTTACATTGTGGTATTTCTACGAATATACAAACGTTCAAGAAACATTCTCTATAGAATACTGATGGAGACAACTCAGGCTATAGGTGAACTACAATTAAGAATTATTGATAGAATATATGCTTCATTAATAATAATCATTACAATAGTGTTATCCTTTATAACAGTATATGTTATGCATAGAGGAATTTACGAAGTATTAGCAAGTGTTGTCGATCCCAGTATATTGTTCTTCATAGCTTTGTTCATGGTTCCTTTAGCTGAGATGATTTTCATTCTCTATGAGTTATTGCAGATAAAAAGATAACCATTAAAAAACACTACTTAACACACCGCCATCAATGGGTATTGATACTCCATTAATAAAACTTGCATATCTACTGATTAGAAACGCTACTAGATAACCTATATCTTCTGGCTTACCCAAGCGCTTCAAAGGAACTCTTTCTTTGAATCCCCTGAGAATTTCTTCTTCAGTTCTATTTTCTCGTCTAGCTATATCCTGAGCTAGTTGTCTTAGTCTATCTGTCAAAATATACCCGGGAAGGACTGTATTTACTCTAATACCCTTGGGGCCAAATTCTTTGGATAAAGACTTAGCTAGCCCTTGTATGCTTATTCTTAAGGCGTTTGATAACACTGTGTTAGGTATAGGTTCTTTCACAGCTATACTTGTAACGTATACAATTGAGGGATTACGTGATTCTAACAAGTAGGGAAGAACAAGATACGTTAATCTCACAGGACTTACTACTAATTGTCTTATACCATAATCCCAGTCATCAAATGAGAGTTCTTTGAAGTACCCTGGTTTGGGAGGACTAGGAATGTATACAAGGGCATCAAGTCCATTTAAGTATTCTATAGTTTTCTTTACTAATACCTCGAGTTCTTCTGGAACTGTTAAATCAGCTCTAACACCATATACTTGTCCAGAACCAATCTTTTTGAGTTCTTCGACAGCTTTCATTAATCTCTCTTTATTTCTACCATTTATTACAACTTTACAACCTTCTCTTACTAGAACTTTTGCTATTCCATATCCTATTCCTCTACTAGAGGCTGTTACAAGTACTCTCATTCCTTCTAAATCAAACATTTTCTCAACCTATCATAAATTATATCAAAGAACATGTTTTTATTCAGTAGCTTCACTACTAAGAAATTGTGATGCATATTGATAGTTCTTGAAAGTAGCGGTGTAAGAATAGGTCTGACAATAAATGATAAAATTGGAGAAGTATTTAATGGTTTAAAGGATATCTTTGGGTATAGGTACATTCCAGAATACAGTGTAGAGATCACAGAAGATAATAATGAAGAAATAGATGCTCTTGTCAAGTGGAACTTAGGGAAAGGATTTGAAGTAAAACAAGCGATTCTACGCGATAATGATATCGACGAATATATTGTAGTGACAAACCCTCCTGGTCCCTATGTTAATGAATCACCATACTTTTTCTTATTACAAGTACTTTCTCGTAGTCTTGCCAAGAAGAGGTATCTTGTGATTACAGATAGTATTAGTTTCTACAAAAATGGTAAGGCTTATCTCCTTATGGGATATCCACATAGTGGTAAGAGCACTATTTTATCGATCGCTATAAGTGATGAAGCAATTCCGTTATCAACAGAAAACACCATTGTCGAAGTAAGAAAAGATGGTTTGTATATTGTTAATGGAACAAAAATCCTTGTCTATGATCCAGTTATTGAAGAAAAATACTCGGTGAAGCTACCATATATTGGTGTCACAAAGCATGGTTATAGAATAGTAGATATTAAATCGCTTAATAATAAATACAATAAAGAATATCGTGTAGACGAGATCTATGTTCTTCATTGCTCCTTTAGTTCAACTGGATCTGATACCGAAATAATTAAGGGCAGAAAGATCAGAAAGATCCTCTGGCATTTTGCATACTCGCTCATCCGTGGTCTCGATTATTACGATCCATATCCTCTATCATTATCAACCAAGCTAATCGACAAAAATGTATCGGAAATGATCTCTGAAATAGCTAATCAATATAGGGAAATCTACGAGATCTTTGGAAGACCCGACCATGTTTACGAATATATAGTTAACAAGCACAGAGTTATTAAATAGGTGAAAATCTTTTGTTAAGCATAGGTTTAATCCTATTATTACTTGGTGCCATACTCATAGTAATTGAAATAACAACACCGGGTTTCTTCATAGCCGTTCCAGGAACCATTCTCATAATATATGGTTTAATTCTTACAGCTTTTCCATGGCTATTAGAGAACCCATATATCCCATGGATAATGCTCTTCCTATCCTTCCCAATAGGGTATCTAACCTATTTGATATATAGAAAACTTTCACCCCCATCACCTCCTGTTACTGAGAGTTATGAAGGATTAATAGGAAAGACTGGAGTTGTAGTAGAAACTGTTAAACCTTATAGTCTCGATGGAAAGGTGAAGATCGATAGTGATATATGGAGTGCTACTAGTGATGAAGTCATAGAACCAGGAAAAAGAGTTATTGTCACTGGTGTTGAAGGGGTTCATTTAATTGTTAAACCTTTAAAGGAAGAAGAACAAAGTAATAATTAGTTATTATGAGGTTAAGGCGTATAGGTAATGATCGACCCTATTACATTCATTCTCTTAATATTCTTAACAATTATAATTGTGTATCTCATAGCACGAGGTATTGTTGTTATCAAACCATATGAGGTAGGAATATATATTAGGCTAGGAAAATTTGTTGGAATACTGAAACCTGGTGTTCACTGGGTTCCTCCCTTCATAAGCGTAGTCCATAGAATGGATCTCCGTACCCAAGTAGTAGATGTACCACGTCAAGATGTTATTACTAGGGATAACAGCCCGGTCAGTGTTGATGCAATCGTCTATTTCAGAGTAATTGATCCAAAGAAAGCCTTCTTCGAAGTAACTGATTATAGAGCAGCTATAATAGCTTTAGCACAGACAACGCTTCGTAGCGTTATAGGTGATATGGAGCTTGACGAGATACTATACAATAGAGCAGCTCTAAATACTAAGCTCAGAAAAATACTTGATGAAGCAACTGATAAATGGGGTGTACGTGTAGAAACTGTTGAAATAAGGGAAGTTGAGCCTAGTCCACGTGTTAAGAAAGCTATGGAGGAACAAACAAGTGCTGAGAGAGAACGTAGAGCCGCAATACTTAGAGCCGATGGTGAGAAAAGAGCTGCAATACTACGTGCAGAAGGTGAGAAAACAGCACAAATACTAAAGGCTGAAGGAGAAAGAATGGCCAAAATATTAAAAGCTGAGGGTGAAAGACTAGCAACTATACTGAAGGCACAAGGTGAAGCCCAGAGGCTTAGAATACTAAGTCTAGGTGCTGCAAGCCTACATAGTCATGCATTAACAGCTATGAGTCTCGAGACATTGAAAGCAATGGCAGACGGTAAAGCAACAAAGATAATTGTTCCATTCGAGGTTTCCAGATTAGTTGAAGCACTATCAACATATATTGGTAAAGGAGTCAGAGAACCACAAGTGGCGGAAACAGATATTGAGAAACTCATTAAACTCATAGGAGAACCGGAGAAAATACTGGGCAAAATACCCAGCTACGAAGAACTATCGAGTGAAGTTAGGAAGGCAATAGAGGAAGCAAAGAAGAAAAAACTATCGCCATCCGAGTTATCAAAGGAAGAGAAAGAACTAATTGAAGAACTGGAAAAAGAAAAACAATAAACACCCCAAAACAATAACGTTTAATAATGAAGAGCCGGGGTGCCCGAGCGGCCTAAGGGGGTAGGCTCGAGACTCCTCCGTAAAAGTACTTTTCCGGCTAAGAAGTAGTCCGAGAGACCTACTGCCCCGTGGAGGGGTGCGCGGGTTCGAATCCCGCCCCCGGCGCCACTTTTTTCTTAACAATTATAGAAGCTATGGGTCTTGACAAGAGGACTACTAGACTAAATAATAAACCACTCAGTAGAATCAGTGGGAAATAATCTGTTGATTCAAGTATGAGTGTTAATAAGAGGCCTGCGAAACTTATTATTAATGTTGTTATTCTGTAAATGTTTTCCTTCCTATACAGGTAGTCTCCTCTATGCCGCACCATGTACGCACCTGCTAATAGAATACCAATTGTTAATCCTAGTAGTAGATGGGAATCCTTATATTCAGGCATTTTGTAGGAAGCAATTGAGGACATTAACATAGAAGGAATGCTTACAGTTATTAAGTATCTGGGGGGATCACTTACTCTTATATAAAGGTAAACAGATGATAATGCTGTAACCACACCTATAATAGCTCCTCCAATAACATCTACAGGATAATGTACATGGAGAACAAGTCTTGAATTACTAACAGCAAGTGAATGAATGAGCAGAGCTAATCCCAATAATTTATCCCGTGCAACATATGCTGCGAGAAGAGCGAAGGAAAAACTCATTGCAGCATGTCCACTGGGAAATCCGGGCCCATCAGCTTCTACAAGCCATTCAGATGCCGGGGGTCTAGGCATGTTCAATACAGTCTTTAACAATACATCGAGAGAAGCAGTTAAACTCAAACCACCAATTAAGAACAACCCAATATCCCCGGAAAAGATACAATAGGTCAAAACACCTAAAACCATATAGAAAACACTCTCACCAACACGACTAGCAACTATAGCAAAATCAACATTACCAGACAATACTCCAATTAACTCAACAATAGATAAGAACAACAATAAATAAACCAAAACTCTCCTAGCCAACACCAACACCCATTAGATCAATTATGAGTATAAAATATAAAATAATAACTCAACAAAACACAATATTAAAACACCTTGGAAAACATATAAACATAAAAAGGGCCCGTAGCCTAGCCAGGACCAAGGCGCCGGCCTTCGGAGCCGGAGATCCCGGGTTCAAATCCCGGCGGGCCCGCCACAAAATACTCCACATATAAGCTTTGTCTTTCCAGTAAACCTCATTATTAACTTCGCCTCCGGAAGAGGAATTATGTTTATTCTTCCCCATTAGAGATAATCATAACTGATAATTCCGGTTGGCTAGGGGACTACTTTGAGCCATGGTATACGCTTGAAATCCTCGTCGAAGGTTATAATAGTGTCTATACCGTAGTGTTTACAAGTCAGAGTTATAATGGCATCGCTTGGCGTGAGCCTGTACTTCTTCATGGTTTCTAGTAACTCGCGTGGCTCTGCATAGTCCCTTAATATTGTTATTTCGAATTCTTGTAGCATGTTAGTGTATTTTTCTAGTGCATCAAGCGCGAAATCGAGGCCTCTTGACCTAATGTATTCTTTCAGCTTCTTTAGAGACCTAATTCCAAGCCTCCTCTTTGCTAGTCGCCTTATTATAACGAATTCCACTTCATCTATAATGCCGATTGTAACCGCTAGGTCAGGGTAGGACACTAGCAGTTTCTCAGCCTCAGCGGCTCGGTCTCCGTCGAGAAGATATTGTATAAAGATATTTGTGTCAACAACCTTCATATTCTGGGCGCCTCGATGTTACAGCCTCTCAAACTCGGCCTCAAGCAACAACTCCTCTATCTCCTCCTTACTGGCCTTGCCAAGAATTCCACGGTACTTGCGGAGTCTTCTAAGCCTATCCTCATAAGTCTCTAGCCTTACTATTACTTCCTCACCTTCCCTAAGGTCTACGGGTTCAAGAAGCTTCAGCACACCCCTTTCATACCTGGCTCTAACAACCTTTGACAACTCTATCCCCGCTTATACTCTATGTGTAATGGGACAATTAGCCTTTTTTCCAGGCCAAGTGTTTCCAGATTATCTATACTGAAACCCCTAACGATAATCAGCTGTGAGGAGTGTTTTCCAGTTGATGGTTTCCTCTGGAAACATCATTTATATATATTATCGGCCTTCGGAACCGGAGGTCTCGGGTTCAAATCCCGGCGGGCCCGCCACCAATTCTATAATTCCATGTTCTTTTCTATTGATTTTGATATTCTTACCATGAAAGTGTAGATAAAAGTATTCATTCTTCTTGAAGTTCCAATGAAGGGTGTGTTGTTTCTCACATCTTCAGTCTAATTAAAACATGCTTGAGAATGGTGTAAGGATAATCCTAAGGGTAACAACTTAATGAGTATAGTGTTATAGTTCTGGTTTTCTTGATGTATTTGCAGATTTATCAAAAATACTGGAAGGTATAATTCTTACTCGTTTATCTATGTAATTATCATCGCTGTATTCATTAACCGACTAAATCATAATACTGGATATGCTTTTTATAGTATTTAATCCATGGTTTAATACAGGGTTTATCTTGCATAGAGCGATTGTACGGGATTTAATGTTTATTATACTCCTTTTTGTTGCAGTACCATTTGTATTAATATATTTATTGGGACTACCTAACGGGTTGATTTCTATGTTGATATATATGCAGTTACTAATCATATGGATCCAGCTAGAGCTTTCAATGAGGCAGCAGTTCCTTTATAGATCTCAGTTCATTCCAATATTGACTCTGAAAGTACTTTCAAAAACAATCTTAGTAGAGAGTGGAGAAAATAGTCGAGAGACAGAGACTATAACCATTACTGTTCGTAATCTGAGCGATAATCCTGCATTCAACGTTATGTTGAGCCGTATTCTTTCAGATGACTATACACCTCTAGAACCTCGTATGTGGACAAGCGTTCTTCGATGCAATATTATTGATCATTTAGGGCCAAGAGATGAGAAACAATTATGTACAACAACTGCTAACGAACTTGAACAGCTCTTGAATAACACGAGAGTGCTTGAAGTAAGTTATGTTGATAAATATGGTGAGTGGCATTCTACAGCATTCACGATAAACAAAAATAAGAAAACTGGTAAAGTAGAGATTATAACTATACCATATCTTGGGAAATTAGAGGAAGTGGGTATACTATTACCCTTATTTAACACAGTAGTGCTATATTTTAGATCACGTAGAGTTCTTAGAAAGTTAAAGACAAAGAAAAGAGAGGTTGTCAACTAATTCTAACAGCAAGGATCTTCTTTACATTACTGTATACTATGCCATTTGTGACTCTGTTTTTGAGTCTTGAAAGGATATCTGGTTATAAAAGTTTCCACGGGATTGAATCCATTCTTGGCACAATTCTCTTCTAAGCGCCTACGATCTTGTTTAGCGAACTAAAGATTTGGCTTTTATACAGGTAATAAGAATTTATTATTGTTCTTTCTATGTTCCAAGTAAAAAGACAAGTTAGTCATTAAATACATTTAATGCAGTGTTAGCAGAACCTTACTTTATTTTAGTGATTATTTCGTAGAAATCCTTTTTGAGTATACTTATGGGCCGATGTCTTTCGTTCTTGGGTCCTTATAATTACGCTTAAATATCCATTTAAATTCAATAATATATGTGATGTATATTTGAAATTACATGTTTTCGAATATAGGCCGCCCTTAAAAGCATCGTTCTTAGCCGCTATTTTGGGTATAGTATTCATTCTTATATTTGCATTTAGATACATATTACGGAGCCCCGCTGCTGTTTGTTAGAATTATTGCTGGGTTGTTAGGATTTATAGGTATTACTGTATGTATATGGAATTTCATTGTGGGTAGACGTTTGGCTAAGAAAGAACGCGGATTCTATGTGGTCAAGAAGTGAGGGATTCTGGGATTCAATAATACTCTCCATGAATCAATTATGAAAATGTAGGCTTTTACATGAAGCAGTTAAATAATGATACTCGATTATACGCAGTATTTTTTCACTTGATCCAGTTCTTTAGTGCACGTAATGCGTTTTCATAAGCTATTTTTCTAATATCATGTTTACTTAGTCCTTGTTCTAGAAGCGTCTTCCATAATGCATTGATCTTATCTATAGTTTCTAAACCAGTCACTATATTGAGATTTAGTGAGCCGAAGTAATCTGAGCCGATTGATATGATGTCTACGCCATAATTGTCTTTGATGTACATAATGTGTTTGATTAGGTCCTCTATACTAGCTCTTCGACTCTTCGAGACAAAAGGTTCTATGAACGTAATTCCAATTACTCCTTTACTTGAACTAATAATTTCTAATGTCTTATCACCTAGATTTCTATCTACATTACATATATGTCTAGCATTCGCATGACTTACAATAATGGGTTTCTTCGTGAGATAATATACTTCTTCTACTGTATTCCTACTGGCATGAGCTAAATCTACTGCTACGCCTAGCTCCAATGCTTTCTCAATAAGTTTAACCCCTTCTCTTGTTAATCCACTATCGACCTTAGATTTACATGACGCAGCATATCTATTATTATAGTTCCAAGTTAAGCCTAAAACCCTCAAACCTAAATCGTACAGTAATTCAAGATCATTAACATCGTATATAGGATCAGCCCCTTCTAGACCAAGCATTATACCAACCTTGAAATTATTAGCATAAACCAAGTCTTGTAGAACACTATAATTAGTTACCATAACGAGCTCTTTATGTGAACGAATAAGCATTCTATACAATTTCAAGTGCTCAAGAACTATATCCATTTTCGGATAATGTTTAAACGTTATACGTCCATTACTATACCATGGTAACCCCGGAAACACGGCACCAACAACCATTCTTGTATTAGCCCTACGATACTTAGGTATATCAGCATGTCTATAACGTGTATCCATATCAAATGGTTCCAAAGGAAACGGGTTCAAAACACTGGCAGTCATGTAATATAATGAAATATCTTCATGAAGATCTATTAATGGTACATCAATTAATTCCATTTAATCACCCTACACATATTAACACAATTAGCAGAATATATTGCAAACACATTCTATCACTAATTCCATCATATAATATCAATATCATTTTAAATGTAAGGGAATAAATAAAGTTCAATAAAGATACCTTTTTGACAAAATACTTTGAATACTCTATTAACGAAAACGTATTGATTATTAGTGCGACTATCTAACAGTCGTTTTACATAATAATATGCTCCCTTATAAAGAACCCCATTAGAGGAGTTAGATCATTCCGACCAAATATTATTCATAATAATATATTAAACAAATGCTTATATTATTCTTGTAA
>JAGHDU010000016.1 GCA_021159785.1 Staphylothermus sp.
ATCCTATTGAATATAAATACATAAGTGGAAGCTTCTATGCGAAGACTAGAACGAGTGGTACATTCCTATATTACAAAGACGGAAAACTATTAGAGAGAAAAGTACCAAATAATGATGAAATAATTATTTAGAGATGGTAAAAAGGTAAAAATATCAAATAATGCTTTTTATATAAGTAATTTATAAATAATGTGTACTTTTGAAATCGTACGATTACTTCTATTATGAGTTATGTAATGATATATTGTGACGGCATTGTATTTTATGAATGGTGAAGAGAGTATTTGTATTTAAGTATGAAAAACGGTCTTGTGATAGCTTTTATCTAGAAATTTTGTTATTAGAGTTCCCGAATTCATACACCTTTACATTTTATATTATTAGTCAAATGTCCATTTCTTGTATAACAACGGTACACTTTTGATGAGTTTCATAGTATATTCATGCTTGGGATTATTAATAATGTCATCTGGTGTGTCTTCCTCTATTAATTTACCTCTATACATTACGAGTATTCTATCCGATATATGATAAGCTAGTCCAATATCATGTGTTATAAATATAATCGATGTACCTAAGACATCACGCATTTCTAGTAGTAGTTTTATAATAGTACCTCTCATGGAAGCATCAATCATAGAAACAGCTTCATCAGCTATTAGAAGTTTTGGCTTGATGATCCAGTTTCTAGCGATCATCAGTCTTTGCCTTTGTCCACCTGATAATTGATGAGGATACTTGCCGAGTACATCGGAGGGATTGAGACCAACTCTAGTAAGAGACTCCTCAATAAGCCTTTTTCCTTCTTCACTCTTGGGATTGATACCTATAAGCTTTAATGCTTGATAAAGAACCCGATTGACCTGTACATAGGGATTAAAACTGGAATATGGGTCTTGAAATACAGCATGAACTTCCCTCCAATAATTCTTAAGATCACTAGACGATTTAAAGTCTTTCCATATATCTTTTCCTTTGTACAGTATACGACCTGATGTAGGTGGTAAAAGCCTTAGAATCATCTTAGCCAATGTTGATTTACCGCTTCCACTCTCACCTACGATGGAAACAACTTCTCCTTCATTTATAGTGAAAGATACGTTGTCAACAGCTTTTAAACTACGTATTCTGATAAATCCTGATTCAAATATTTTTGTTAAATTCTCTACTTTGAGTAACATTATCTAGTTCACCTCATGAATAAAGCCAACATGCTACATAGTGTTTATCATTTACTTTAAGCATATGAGGTTCATCCGATAAGCACCTACTACGTTTATAACTACATCTTGGATGAAATCGACAACCGCTCGGAGGATTCGATAAATCCGGAGGAAAACCTGGTACAGTTACGATTTCCCCTCTTTTTGTTGTTCTCTCTGGTGTTAGTACTGAACGGATAAGATACTTTGTGTAAGGGTGCATAGGATTGCTAATTATTTCTTCAACTGGTCCGTCTTCAATAATTTTACCTGCATACATTACAACCAGTCGGGTAGCTATCTGTCTTACAGTTGCAATATCATGTGATACAAAAATAATGCTTTTGATAAACCCCTTATGATAAATATCTAACAATGTTTTAAGAACCATTTTTTGAGTAATAACATCTAGTGCAGAAGTTGGTTCATCAGCGACTAGAAGCTTTGGATTCATTAAAGTAGCTATTGCAATAATAACTCTTTGTTTCATTCCACCGGAGAGTTCGAAAGGATACATATTAAGAACTTTTTCTGGTAAGCCCAGCTCTTTGAATCGTTTAGCAGCCATATTCAATATGTATTCTTCATCACTATTGGTTTCATAATGGGACTTGTAAATATCAGTGATAATTCTCCTTACTTTATATGTTGGTACCAATGCATTCATAGCAAATTGTGGAATAATGGATATTTCTCTCCCCCATATCTCTTTCTTTAATCTGTCTCTAGATAGTTTGTTTAATTCTATGGGCTTTCCGTCTTTCCATAAAATAACTTTTCCACTAATGAATTTCAATGGAGGCTTTATATTCATTAAAATTACATTGGTTAAGGTTGACTTACCACAGCCACTTTCACCAACTATTCCAACTATCTCGGATTCATCAAGAGTTAAACTTACATCATCAACTGCTTTTACTTCCTTTATACTAGACCTATTCTTAATGACATAGTATGCACGAACATTTTCTAATTTCAAAAGATGAGACACACTTCTCCCCAGCTACTCGTTTACTTTTCTTATTCGCTATTCATTATATTTTATGAATTCGTATATATTAATTTATATAATTCAAGTGTCCGTAAAAAGATAGATATCCTAATATATGATTTTGTAAAATAATTATAAAACAGTATCTCAGGCATGGAGGATCGAATTTCATGTCGAAAATACTCAAAATTGGAATTATTATATTGCTGTTATCACTGATACTGATAATTATAATTCTTCCGATAATATCTCCACCCGAAGCAGATTCAATTATATTGTACACTGACCTAAGTGATCAACAGCTTAAACCTATAGTTGAAGTTATTAATTCGTCTATTGTAGATAGAAAAATACCTTTCACTATTGAAAAACCAAGTAATCCTAAAGTAAGTGTAGAGTCCATGGTTATAGCCAGCATAGTTAAAGGTTACATCACTAAACCAAAAACCGCTATCTTATTTACTACATCATGTGGAAGCGACCTAGCGAGTTATATTGCGCTATCAGTGTGGGGATCTGATGACTTTGTGCAATTTAACAAATACTCAGATCAATTATTAGATCCCGTGAAACAAGCCTGTACGATAATGGGTCACCTAAAAGATCTTAATAAGGATTTAAATGATCTGTTTGTTGTACCTGTTGTGGTATACAGAACAAATATTATATACATTAATCTCGAAGTTATCAATAAATACAATTTAACTGTTCCTTCTACAATTGATGAACTTATCAAAACTTGTGTTAATTTGAAAAATAATGGTATTGCATGTTTTGCACTACCCGGCTTCAATCCTAGAAAACTTAACAATAATGATCCTATGATATTGACATTTTTAGACGATATATTATTGGCTACACTTGGTCCTCAAAAATATCGTGACCTGTATTTGGGGCTAATCAATATATCTGATCCATTGTTGAAAAAAGCACTAGATCTCTTCGTGAATCTATCTGGTTATATCACGCCTGGTTGGAGGCAGATGAACATTGAAGGTGCTATTAATTACTTTCTAAATGGGAATGCAGCATTTTTAATTGGCGGTGGATGGTTAATGCCTCTTATATATGGCAAAATTGATGAGAACTCGTTGTGTACTATCAATGATGTGAAGCCTTCATGTAAAGTTCTTGTTGCTCCATTCCCAAGTACTAATGATGTATATAGTATGTCTATAATAGGTATGGGGCTTGTTAACAACGATGTATCAAAGTCGGTGTCTGATGTACTTGAAAGCATAGTTAAAAACAATATAGAAATAGTTAATAAACTATATGGGGTATCTCCATATAAAGAGTATGATTCAAATTTGTATGCTACTGCGTTCCAAAAGTGGGATTATTATGAATTAATTACAAAGAATTATGTTCTTAGCCTAAGCCAGGGAGGATTATGGACTAGTAGTAGCATAGATTTCTTATCTTCAACAGTGGGATTGGTAGATTATTCCATAAAATACATTAATAAACAAGTACCCATATTTGTGCTTAATAGAAATAAAATGTCGTGGATCTCAACAATCAACAGTCAATTAAAACAACAATACGATGCATGGACGAAATATGGATTGAGTCTTGAAATTTATAATAAATAATGAATAGAAGTACTTGAGAAACCATTTTCTAAGAATACACATCAATTTTCTCTCTGAACAGTGATTTTTAACTATATATAGATACTCAGCAAAATACATGTCCATTGTACAATTGGTATGTATAATACAAGTGCTCAGTATGAAAAGTTAAGCTTATATATTTAGGGTTAGTAAATACTTATCATGAGGTGTCTCTAGAGTATGGGATGTTCTTGTAATCTTCCAAATAGGTTCATGGTATTAGTTATACTAGCAATAGTAATCTTATCATCGGTAACAATACCGTTTCTAAACGCCGCTGAAATTCCAAGAGAAGATAAGTTTATATATGCAGGACCCAAGCCAAACGGCATATTTAATCCTTTCTTAGCTTGGCAAACAGATGTCGGAACAATGGGCCTTCTATATATGCCGTTATTTTACTATAACTTTAGAGAAAATGTATTAATTCCAGCTATTGCTGAACGTGTTGAAATAGTTAACGCAACTTATATGAGAGTCTACATAAGACAAGAGGCAACGTGGAGCGATGGTCAACCCATAACTGCTGATGATGTAATATATACACAGGAATTAAATCTCAATTACTTCTATTCATTGCCTGGTTGTTGGGGGTATAATCTGGTTAAGGAAAGCGATAAAGTCCTAGGCGTAAAAATGCCTGTTTACTATTCAGTACAAAATATAACGGTTCCTAAAAAATACATAGACATTGTAAAGAATACTCCAGGATTCTTGCGAGTTGTTAATGCAAGTGATGATTCATTTACCGTAGAGGTAAATACTACAACTATAAGTGTGTTCCAGCCTATAGAGTGTCTACTTACTATACCTCTTCCCAAACATGTTATAAAACCCATGGTAGACGAAGGGGGTCCCGAAGTACTTTCAAGTTGGAAGAATAATGACATAGATAAAATGGTTACATCAGGTCCTTATAGAGTCAAGTCCTGGGATGAAAACTCTGTAGTATATGAGAGAGACGATAATTGGTGGGGCAAAGATATATTTGGATTACCCAATCCTAAATACTTTATACTAATCAACTATAGAGATAACCCAACAGCAGCAACAATGCTTCAGAGAGCAGATATTGACTATACTTCAGCATTTGTACCAAAGGTTTATGAAATGTTTCAGTATGGTGTTGAAGCATGGTCTAAGAAGCCTCCATACTACGAATTAGGTACTCCAATAATATTGGTCTTCAATATTCATAGACCACCACTTGATAATCCATTAGTGAGAAAAGCCATAGCTTATGCGATCCCATATAAGGATGTAGTAGAGAAGGCTTACGGGAACTATTCATTACAAGCGAACATTGCTGGTATTAATGATCTTTACCCATATACAAGAATATATATAAATGAGACACTATTTGAGGAAGTATGGGGCGTTAGAGACGGTAAAATAATTACAGATCTTGATAAGGCTAAAGAGTTATTAGATCAGGCTGGAATAATTGACGTAGATAATGATGGATGGAGAGAACTTCCTGACGGCAGTGATATACATTTAACCATACCCGTGCCATCGGGATGGACCGACTATATGATGATGGCCGAGTTTATAGCAAATAACCTAAAGAAAATTGGGTTATATACAGAGGCCGTATACAAAGATTATGGCTTATTAATGAACGACATATCTCAAAGGAACTATGATATGGTACTTTACTGGACCACATATTTAGATTACAGCTATCCATTGAATCTATACAGTGCAAGCTTAATGCCGGGTTATTGGTTAAATCTTAATGATTACAATAATGATGTAATGACTGTTTTAATACAACAAGCACTATCCGCAACATCATTAGAAGAGAGAATAAAACTAGTATCTATTATACAAAGGATATTCTTCGATGACCTACCCTGGGTGCCTTTATTATGGAATGCCTATTGGTATAATCACCAGACAACATACTGGATCGGATGGCCTACGGAAGATAATCCATGGTGGTCTCCAGCAGAATCATATGGTCCATGGGCGTGGTTTGGTTCATGGACAGTAATCCTATGGGGTTTAACTAAACGCGGCGAAACACCCACAATACCTAGTTGGACCAAACCTGAGAACGGTATAAAAGCAGATACTATTCTTCAAGCCTATACAACGGAGCTATCACGCTACCTCGGTAAAACCGTTACAATTACTACAACGACTACAACTACCACGGAAATGACAACCACTACCACGACATCTCAAGCAACAAGTACCACGACAACTACTACTACAACAACCACCACGACTACAGGAGAGACAACGACTCCAGTAGAAGGATTATCACCATGGGTAATTGGAGTAATTACTGCCATAATTATAGTAATAATAGCAGTAATTATATTCAAATATATGAAAAAATAATAAATAAAAATGATTAAACAGAGGTGTTTTTTATGGTCGCCCTAAAAAATAAGATGATAAAATTTATTCTTAAACGCGTTACTCATTTTGTAATACTTTATTTTATAACGATTACATTTATTTTCCTATTACCACGTATAATACCATCCAATCCTCTCTATCAATACATACATGACATCAGTTCTCGTTTAACACAAGGGGTTTTGACACCTGAGCAGATAGCAGGTCCTTACAAGTTAATGATAAGAGCATTTAAACTCGGAAGACCAATCGTTGAACAATATATTTCATTTTTAGGATCATTCTTTACTGGAGATTTGGGTATTTCGATAAGATTTTATCCTAGAACAGTGATGGATCTAGTCTTTAGTTCTTTACCATATACATTAGCACTATTAATTCCAGCTACAATATTGGCTTGGATTATTGGTAATTATATGGGGGCTATTGCCGCTTATAAAAGAGGAGTTCTTGACAAGATTCTTACAAATTTTGCAATATTCATGATACATGTTCCACCTTATTGGTTCGGCTTTATATTAATATTCTTCTTTGTTATCAACAATAGAATATTCCCATTCGGTGGTGCCTATTCTTACGGATCAACGCCATCGCTAACACTTGATTTCATTATCGACTTTTTATCTCATTATGCTCTGCCTTTCCTCACAGTGTTCTTATTACAAATATTCTCCTGGTATCTTGGAATGAGATTTCTGGCAAAATATGAAATGAGTAGTGACTACATACAATTCAGTGAATTAATGGGTGTTAAGGACAAAATACTATTTAAGTATGTATTTAGGAATTCTTTACTTCCACAAATAACGGGTCTCGCTATCACTTTAGGTTTTTCACTTGGAGGACAGTTAATTGTGGAAAATGTGTTTGCTTACCCAGGAACTGGATTAATAATATCTATGGGTATTGCATCATTAGATTACCCATTAATACAAGGAGCTTTTGCAATTATTGTTGCATCATTATTTATAGCCAATTTCCTAGTTGACTTCATATATGCATTAGTCGATCCAAGAATTAGGGTGGGCAGTCAGTGAAAATTCCATCATTAGTTTATTATCTGTTAACAAATAAGTACTTTCTCAGCGGTTTATTGATTATAATTTGTTTAATAGCATTTTCAATAATTGGACCATATATATATCAGAGAGATCCTTCGGATTCTTCTGGGCCTTCTGAAGTCCCTCCAGGAACGAATAGGTATCCATTGGGAACAGATTACTATGGAAGAGACGTATTAGCTCAATTAATGGTTGCTATTAGGAATTCTTTATATGTTGGAATGATTACAGCCCTAACGGCTATTGCGATAGGTTTAATGTTAGGTTTGTTGGCCGGATTGGTAGGTGGAAAAGTTGATGCATTATTAACCAGCATTACTGATATGATAATGGCTATTCCGCATTATCTTCTGGCATTATTAATAGCAGCCTATTCTCCAGTTAGAACACTAGAAATGGTAGGCTTTGTTATAGGAATTACTGCATGGCCGTGGTTTGCTAGAGCAGTAAGGGCGCAGACAATGAGTTTAAAAAATAGAGAATTCGTATATTTCAGCAAAATGGCTGGCACAAGTACGTTGAGGATAGCATTTGAAGATATTCTACCTGGGATTCTAACATATGTAGTTGTAGCTGGGATTTCATTCATGATCACTGGTATACAGAGTGAAGCATTTCTAAGTATGATTGGTTTAGGGCCTTCAGATGTTTATACTCTTGGAAAAATACTTTACTGGTCATTAGTTATGGATACACTAAGACGAGGTATTTGGTGGTGGTGGGGACCGCCAGGATTAATAATAGTGATTCTTTCAACTGCTCTCTATTACATTAATTTAGGTCTAGAGATACTGAGTAATCCAAGAGTAAGAGGAGAATAATTTGTTTAAGACACTATTTATTATATTACTGTTTTTTGTAGGGTCATTTGCACAGATCCTTTATTCCGATTTTAATTCGACTACCCCATGTGTAAAAATAAAAGTAATCATTCCTGCCTACTTTTCACTAACAAACTATATAAAACAAAAAATTATATCGAATGCTGAGAACGTTATACTAATAGCTAGTGCTGGTATAAGGCCAAGAATGGATCTGAATCTTAGGGAGTTTATAAAAGAATTAAGGAGTAAGGGAGGAACTGTACTTGGCTACATTCATACTTCCTGGGGTAGTAGGAATAAATCATACGTTAAAGAAGATGTAGACTTGTGGATTCAATATTATCCGGAAATAGATGGGTTTTTTATAGACGAAGTGTCTAATGAATTGAATAAACTAAGTTACTACGAGGAACTTTATAAATACATTAAATCTAAGGGAAATTACACTATAATGTTAAATCCAGGGACTCTCTTACCAACCGAGTATAATAATGTAGGGGACTCAATTATGATATTTGAAAACACCTACGAAGTGTATAATTCAATGGGTACAATTCCTAACCCTTCGAAATACAAGAATCCAGCGGCAATAGTTTATAACGTAAAACCCGAAAAAGCATATGATGTCATAATGAGTTTAATAAATCAAGGATTCAAGTACATTTATGTTTACGATGCAGCTAAAAACGTATACGATCATCTATCTAATTATTTTGATCTAATGATCAAGTTACTAAGTTCGAAAAATAATACAAAAACAAACAATGCCTATTCTACTCAAATTAACAATAATTTAATGGTAAATCAGGAAATTGAATCCATAAATACAACAACAGATATTAGTAAATCAGATTACAGTAGTATGTCTCCATTACTTAATATTACTAATACTAGTAAAGCATCGGAAAAAAACTCTTGTATGGTAGAGGAATATGGTTTGTTAATGATTATTTTTGTACTTATTTCAATAATTACACTTTACGTTCTCCGTAATATTCTTAAACAGAATAGCGGCAAAATATAATTTACGTATGGTATGATTAAGATGGAGTTCGCTATTTAAAACGTAATTTATATCTGTATTATTGTCTAATAATTTTAGGAAGGTGATACAGAATTACTGGGAATATGTTGATGGAGAAACTTGAATTTTGGTCGCTTCTAAGAATGGCTCGTTCAAAGTATAAGTTAAAAGAACTTAGCGAAAAATTAAATATTGACGTACCAACACTAAGTAAGTTTTCAACAGGACATTTATTTCCAAGTATTAAGAGAATAAACAAGTTAAAACAAATACTTCTAGAACTTGTAAACCCGTTAGAGGAGTTGAGGTTGGCTCTAACGTCTGGATCATTTAGTTATCTGGAATTAAATAATGTGTTAAATACAAAACCTTATCTTCTAACATGGGCATCAATACAAACGGCAAAGTTTTTAAAGAATATTAAGTTTGATAAATTGTTTACAATAGAGGGAGGAGGTCTTGCATATTCATCGCTTGTTTCCTTACTAACTGGAAGACCCATTGTATATGCTATAAAAGGAGTACATATTGAAGGAGGAATAACTGAACCTTACTGTATACTAGGGTCAGGTGATTTGTCGCCAAGATTCAAGACTTATTTGACTATTCCAAAAAAGGGAATCTATAAAGGGGACAGAGTAGTAATCATTGACGATATAAGTTGGACGGGTAATACTGTGTATACCCTGTATAATATAGCGATCAAACATGGGGCACAAGTCGATGGAGTATATTTAATGGTTACTACTAATGATGTATACCAGAAACTCGTTAAAGCATTAAAAACATATGTACACGTTTTGCTCTTTATACAGTAATTTGATTTCGTTAACTTTATTTAATGAAATGATTCGAGTTAAATTATACCATTCAATTATAGTTATACGATCCATTATAGTATGAGTATATTTTTATTAATGAATAGATTATGAAGATCTAATAAGTAAACGTAGGTAAAAATGATAAAATCAAAATAATAAGATTATTACTGAAAATAACTATTTAGTCAGTAGATATAATTCGGTGATTGATATGCCGTGTGGATCAGATGAACTATTAGAGTTTTTGAAGAGTAGGAGAAGTATTAGAAAGTTTAAACCAGATCCAGTGCCTCGGGAAGTTGTTGAGAAAATATTGGATACAGCTCGCTTTGCACCTAGTGCTCGTAATAGTCAGCCATGGAGATTTATCGTGGTAGATGATCCCAGTATTAAAGAACAGCTCACTAATATTCATCCATGGGCTCAACCCTTGAAAAACGCTCCATTAGGAATAGTTGTTGTATCCGATAAGAACGCTTCCCCAATATCATACCTTGTTGATGGCGCTAATGCAACCATATATATACAATTGGCGGCACACGCACTTGGATTGGGGACTGTTTGGCTTCAAGCATTAAGAAATATTGAAGATATACAGAGAATCCTTGACCTGCCGGGGAACTTAGTGCCTGTAGCTATTTTAGCGGTTGGTTATCCTGATGAACAACCTAAACCTAAGGATAGACTGCCTCTTGAGAAACTCGTATACTATAACAAATATAGTTCGAAATAGTAACACTTCTAAGCAATGGATAGGAATAGATTATGTTCGTTTTTTATATCCTTAATAATATATCCTGGTTTAAGTATACTTGGTACAGATACGTGTTTAGTGTAGGAGTGGGAGGGTTTGCTTGATTGTTGATTGTTCATACAGCTGATCTTCATATTGGTGCTTTTAGTGGTAGGCCTCTTCGCTTGGCTAATGTTGATGCTTTTGAGGAGATCG
>JAGHDU010000025.1 GCA_021159785.1 Staphylothermus sp.
AACAAATACAATAACTCTTCAACAACTAGATATTCCGAACATTGCAGTCCTAATTGTTGGAGCAATATCCGTCGGTTTTTTGTTAATAAGGATTGATCTATCATATATTTTCTTAATGCTTTCAGCAATTATAGGTCTGGTACAGCTTTCCTTACACACGTCCATTACTGAAAATGAAATTTATACAGGTTTTATATATATACTCATATTTATAACAGCAACAACTTATCTCCACACAATTAGAACAGTTAAATCCAAAGAGTATTTATCCAAAATCAAAGAACTTGCAACAAAAATCGAGAAATTATCAACCATAGAAGAACAAAAAGTCGAAACACCAGGGGCAGATGACCAAGAGAAAGAATTATATGAAAGAGCACTAGAACTATATAGAAAACTATATGGTTCCAATGCTGAAAAACTACTTAATTATACAATCAATATAATGATCATGCATGGATTTAAACGAAAAGAAGCCTTAGAAAAAAATCTTAAGAATCTACAATAATAATCGTTCTAAAGATAGATTAATAACTAGTTAATCAAAAAAATTAAGTGTAAGATATAGATATAGAAACATTAAACCGTTTTCAGAGGTGCTTAACTGTGTCAAAACCAGCATCAGGGAAATCAAAAGAATTAAAAATTATTACAAGACATGTGATTACAACACAAGATATTGAAAAAGATCCTAGAAAAATTAAGCTATTATACATAATCTCTGAAATTGGCGGAATAAGCGAAAAAGCACTACAATATCTACTTTACTATATGAAAGAAGAAGGATACGACCTGGGATATAATTTTGTTATGCTAGGACAATTCCCATCAAGTAAGGAAGTTATTAATGATTCATTAGCGTTACGATACGTGGGATTACTGGAGACTAATCCAAAGAAAAAACTTGTTGTAACAAGCTTGGGTAAAGAATTCCTGGAAAAACATGCTGATAAGATATCTAAAGAAGAAAAAGAGAAAATCAAAAAGCTAATTGAGGAACTAAGAATAAAAATAGCACCTATAGATGCGGAAGTAGAACTTCGTGCTCGCCCAAGGAGAAGAGGAAGAAGATTATTTTAAATACATTTTCATTCGAAATTACAACATTATTAACTAGTCTTGCTATATTGATGTTGTTATTTGAAATCTACGAGTTTCTTTTTCTTTTTTACCTATTGTCAATATTGGATTAAGCTTGCCTTCTTCTGCAAGTTTTTTGATATGTCCGCTGAACTTAGATGTATGCTCAATATCTAGGTCTAATAGTTGATAGAATATTTCACGTAGTTTGGTCCATAATTCTACAAGCATTTCTCTAGGCATATGTGATATAACCATAGGTTCCTTTAACCATTGATCAAATGCTTCTATTGTTCTTACCATGTGTTGGAAAGCTTGTCTTGATAATAGAATCAGTGCTAATCTGTCGAAATTCTCATAATTTTCTTCGGCCTTCTTGAAACTTTCTTTAACTTCTTCTTGTCTTCTAACCCAAGCTTCTAGATTTAAGAAATATGATTCCATTTTAATTATACACCTTTAGCCAATTTGATAAACTATGAAAACTTGAATGTTTTCATCCTTTAATATCTTTGTCTAACAAGAATATTATGAATATTATTAAAAACAGTTATTCCTCTTGCGAAAGACTATATGGTTTGCCCTCGTATACTATGTATTCGGGTAGCTTGTCTTTCCATTTCGAGAGAAATTCTTTATCGCTTTTCTCTTTTCTCTTATTATCTTTTAGCAAATATACAATACCATTCTTTATTGGATACCAACGTTTACAGTTTTCACAGTACAAAACACCTGTTTTTATACCTACCCTAAGACATCTATCGCATGGATATTGTTCTCCCGGTTTTATCGATGTATCTTGATATGCACAATAATTTCTGCACAAGGGGAACTCTAGACCGCTTGTATCAACGTCTTCCTCGACAACTTCTAAAGGTATTATTTTGAGAGGAAAGTTCTTACAGTGTGGACATCTAATGAAATCTATACCCCAGTAACGCATCAACTTGATTTTAACACCTCTTCTGCAATATTCTTAACTATCTCAAGAAGTTCTTTTGCTTTTTCCTCAGTTTTTGCTTCGAGCATTATTCTCAGAAGAGGTTCTGTACCACTTGGTCTTACCAATACCCAGAAGTCGTTGCTTATGACCTTTACTCCATCAATGGTTATTTGTCTATATCCCTTGAAATGTTCTTTAACTCTTTCAACAACTTTTAATGCCTTATCCCTACTCATTGGGATCTTTGTTTTAATTAAATGATACTGAGGTAATTCATCATATAATTCTGATAACTTCTTGTTTTCGCTAGCTAGGAGCTCTAACATTAATGCTAATGTCATTCCCCCATCTCGTACTAATTGATGAGGTGGATACATGAATCCACCGTTCTCCTCAAAACCACACAGTGCATCTTTATTTCTTTCCATAGTCCACGATATATCAACGGAACCGACCTTTAACCAAACAACTTCTATACCCAACGGTTTGAGTACATCTTCTATAACAGTACTGGATGACACAGCTGTGTAAACCTTCTTAGGAAACTCTGGGTGTTTTATCGCTAAGTATTTAGCCAATAGAGTTGCAGTGCGATCACCCCATTGGACCCTGCCTTTATCGTCTATAAAGATGGCACGATCAGCATCGCCATCGTGTGCAACACCAAAATCAGCATTAATACTTAGAACAGCCTTAGAAGTTTCAGTCAAATGCTCGGGAATGGGCTCGGGTTCTCTTCCTGGAAATGTTGGATCCAAGTGTCCATTAACAGTGTATACTTTTACACCGAGTTCTTTTGCTATACGAGGTGATGTAAGAGCGCCTACACTGTTTGCTGGATCTATTACTATTCTAAATTCCTTTTTCCTTATGAGTTCTTTATCCACTTTGTCTACAACAGCTTTAACATATATATCATTGACATAAGGATATGGTTTAACATCATGTATTAGTGCTGTCCAATGCGCTCTTCTAAATCGTTGTTCAAAGAATATTTCCTCTATTTTTCTCTCATCTTCTCTAGGTACTTCTATACCATAGGAGCTAATGACTTTAATACCATTATACTTGGATGGGTTATGACTCGCTGTAATCATCACTCCTCCATCAAAATCCATTGTTTTAACTACGTACTGTAGAGCTGGTGTAGGTGTTAAACCGGCATCATATACTTTAACACCAGATGATAGAAGACCTGCAATGACTGCTGCTTTTATCATTTCACCTCCTGCCCTAATATCTCTACCAATGAGTATTTTTGATCCTTCACCAAAATACGTACCAATAGCCATACCCAGCCTTAATGCTAGTTCAGGAGTTAATTCTTCATTTATTATTCCCCTAACACCATCAGTACCAAACAATTTACCCATAAACATCACCTTGATCATGTTTTATACAATGTATTTTCCAGAATATGATTATAACAATTGATTATAATATCAGTTTTTTGTATTAAAACGTAAAATGTAGGAGTGTTATCAACAAAAAGTGATTGTGTTTTATGTTTATTCTTCTTCATATCCAGAATACTCTTCTTCTAGCTCTTCAAGAATATCTCTTACATCATTTTCTCCTTCCCTTAGCTTTAGTTTAACATCGTATCCTTTATCAGACAATAATTGAGAGATTTCTACAGCTATATCCCTGAGTTCGCTGAGTACGTCATCAACAACATCCTCTATATCCTCACCAGATTCAACCAGATCCACGAGTACATCTCTTAATTCTTCTTCGGGTTCGAGTTCTATTATTGCTTCATCATCGACTAGTCTAATGATTAATGTTACTGGGATCGTCTTATGTGTTCCCCTAATAACGTTCTTACGCTTCTTTACTTCTAAATCATGCTCCTTCAACAACTTTACTATCTCATCACGTATGCTCATAATCCTGCCACCCTTCCTCTATGTAAATGGGTTACGTAGCTATAATTTAAAAATTCTCTCAAAAACAGAAAATAACGGAATGAAAAATAATATGAAACGAATCTAACACGAAAAGAGGCTGAACAATAATTTGAACATTATGATACTTGCATCATCTAAAAAAGCGTTTGACAAAGTACACAAGTTAATCGTATCCTTGTCTACAAATTCATTGATTGAAAAAATAATCATCGTTGGTTCTCAAGATCTGATAAGGGAGCTTGGGCAATTTCTGAGTAAGAAATCCTTACTAGATAAAAGAAAGATATCACTGATAGTTTTTAAAAAGAATTATCCGGAAGAAAATGCATTAAAAATAATGATAAAACATTTGCCAGATATAATCATAAATTGTGACTTCAATAATTCACTACATCATCTTAGGGAATTATTGAATGCAGGAAGGAAGAAAATGTTTAAATGTGATTCGGAGCTGATCAGAGATTGGTTAATATAGGAATACCTTTATGGATAGGAACTTTTACTAATCAGAGTGTTGAAGAAATAAATAGAATATTATTGGAAAACAAAATAGAACTGATTGAACTATCTATAGATTATCCATGGCCACAAAAACAAGTAGAACTTTTAAGAAACGCGATTACATGTTTCGCCAATAATTTCAAAATATCGATCCATGCACCCTGGAGAGATTTACCACTAGCTACACCATATGAGAACATTAGAAAAACCG
The DNA here is from genome assembly GCA_021159785.1 of Staphylothermus sp. Classification (GTDB taxonomy): domain Archaea; phylum Thermoproteota; class Thermoprotei_A; order Sulfolobales; family Desulfurococcaceae; genus JAGHDU01. The sequence goes on from JAGHDU010000025.1 coordinate 4,646, forward strand.
TGGTTAAAGAATTACTCAATATTATTAACAGTATATATA
>JAGHDU010000227.1 GCA_021159785.1 Staphylothermus sp.
CATAAAATCTTGATACCCACATGTTCCATATCTGAGGTATTGGTTGAAACAACGCGATAAGTGCTAATATTACATTATATAAACCATAGTCTTCAACAGGTAGTTTTCTAAGAACTATCACTGCGAAAATTGAAGCCGTTAATACTCTATAAATAATATAGAAGTAATTAACAATAGTTGAATAGCGTACTCGGAGACTCTTTATTTCCTCATAATCAATATTATTCTCTATACTCATATGTAGAGTAACACCCTAGTAGCAGTATTTAATGATGGTAGCAGTATCCTATTAGATATATGGTAATTGGGATAAAAACATTCTAACTAGTATAATAGTACAAATTATAGCATGTTAAGTATTTTCCATGCCTTTTCGAAAGGGTCGGGATCTAGGTCGATTCTTATATCTATTAGTTTATCATAATAGGGTAAGTATTCTGTTTCACCAACAATCAGTAATGCTAATGTCTGATCCCCTCTTTTATCTCCTCCCAATTCGTGACCCTTCATGAGAGTCTCGAGCAACAACTCAGCGTATGTTCTAGGCGTACTTATTTTATGTGCTTTATTCTCAAAGTATTCACAGACGTCCATCGGTATTGCTTTACTTGTCAACAAATTTCCTATACATACTGCATGTGTACTAATATATTCTCCTTTTTCTAAGGGAATTTCTTTACCACTAAAAGTAGCTAATCCATACTTCCATGAAGCAACGGCTATTTGTCTCTTCTCAGGAAATGGATCTTGTTTCAATGATGTCAATAAAGCATTTTCAGCAGATTGAGACTTCGGTAATAAATCCAATATACGTGGTCCATGTGAAGGATTAGTATATGCTTGAGTAGCCACTCCTCCATAAGGATACATAGCCCACGGGACCCTGGAACCAACAGCGACGCTTCCAGATACTGTACCTATACCTATAAACCTATATTTCGGGTCGAACGATACTATGCTATAAGTCATTCAAGAGCCCCTCTGGGTTAAAGTCATAAACCTTTATCCTCCATAACGGATTTATAATTAGTCATAGTAATTGTTTCATGTATGAGGTGTTTATATATGGGTTATAGTATTGGCGACTTAGTGGAAGCTCTTGGTAAGTTGGAGAAATATGGTGTAAAATATGTTATTATAGGCGATACTGTTGTTCAGCTAGCTCTAAAGTATAAAGAACTAAATGGCGACGTAGACTTATTCGTAGAAGAACCAAGCCCTTTAGTCGAAGAAGAACTCTATAGAAACATAGCTGAAAATGAAAACTGGGGATATTCGACAACGGAAATAGGTACTCCTAGATTAATTGCTAGGATCGGAGACAAAGAGATCATAATCGAAATATACGAGAACTTCATGGACATAGAGATTCCCGATCAAATAATCGCTGAAGCAAAAACACTTAAACTTAGAGGACTAAAAGTGAGAGTATTACATCCAGAACAATACTTTGTCTTAAAAGCACGGCAGGGAATCGATTTAGATAAACTAGCAACATACGTTAAGATGTTGAAAAATATAGATAGAAAACTATTAACAAGAACAATTGAATACTTCCCCGACGAAGAACAGGGCTTGATCGTTGAGAGATTAAGAAGTATTGGATTAGAGATCTAAACCGTATTTATGATTCGGTCCAGCGAAGAGCGCATCATCGCTATATAATGGCTCAGTTCTAGGTATGTTGTATATTACTTTGTGAAGGCGGATAAGGGAGGGAAGGATTAAAGCCGTTAAAGATGGTTGCAGATCGAATAATTAATGTGGTTCTTATAACTTCTCATGACATACTAACAACATTTAGTTTCAAATATCTACAGATCTTCTTTGAAAACATGGTGTAAGAATAGAAGAAGTGTCATACGAAAAGAACCATTGGAATAGTTAGTAGAGGTTTTCTTAGCAATGATAGTTTCATTTGCTGGAAAATATGGTAAATGAGCCATAAGGTTAAGAGGCTAATAGAGCATATTAAAAGATTCATGCATGAAACATTACCGATAAATATAGATGAGATATTAGAGAGAAGCAATAAGTTTATGCGCACTAATATTCAAGATAATATTCGGTGCCTCCGATGAGGGGGAAGACCATCCCTCTAGATTATAGATGGTTCCCCGAGGAGAGTATATGTTAACGCTCAAGGCTAGGGGAGAACTAGTAGAGGGTACTTTGGAAGATCTATATGAGGAACTATATCTTACACGTAGAGCTATTCAATATATTGTAGATGCTTTGTGGGAGCTAGACAAGTTACCGGACATTAATCAAGCACACCAGATGTTCTACAAGATATTGAGGAATCAAGGTTTTAGAACACATCAAGCAAAGCAAATATACAAGTACGCTCTAGCACTAGTTAAGGCGACTAAGAGGAATGGTGGGAAGAAGCCAGTTATCAAGAAACTATCAGCAAGACTAGACAAATACGATGCAAAGGTAATTCTTGAAAATCACCTAGTTATAATAAAGCTTAGAAACAAAGAGTTCAAGATAAAGCTGATGCATCGCAAGAACTACGTCGAGAAGTTCCTTGGTAGAAAGTGGTATGAAGTAATGATAAATATTGATAAACAGGGAAGAATATGGATAGCAACACCCTTCAGACGGTTTTACAAACCATACAAGCCTAGGAATGTTATATCTTTGGACATCAACTTGAGGAAGATTGCTGTTTATGACAGAAAGAATATCAGAAGAATAGATACAAGGTTTGTGGAGGTATATTCTCTAAAAGTTTATGCTGAAAAGCTCCAGAAGAAGTATCATAAAATGTGGAGGTATAGCAAGAGAGTTCTCGTTAGGGTAAGGAGTCTGCATAGGCGTTCAAGAAACATAGTTGTTGATTGGTGTAGGAAGTTCGCTAAGTACATTGTATCTAAAGCTAGGAGGACGAGGAGTGCTATTGTTCTTGAAGACCTTGAGAAGCTATGGTTTAATGTATCACAAAATCCTCTAGCTTAGCAGATAGGTTATCGAGGTTTGCGTATAGGAAATTGCAGCAGACAATAGTAACTAAGGCTATCGAATGCAATGTACCCATAATCTTCATAGATCCTAGAGATACCTCGACCGCATGCCGAGGTGTGGAGCAAAACTATTCTATGTCTCTAGATTAGCAATTTGTGGGAAATGTGGGTTAATGGCGGACAGGGATTCGATAGGTGCTATAAACACTTATCTACGTGCTTTAAGGAGTATGTGGGGGAGCCTTAGGTCTCCCTTGAATGCTCCCGCAATGAAGGATGAAACCAGACAGAACGGGGGAACAACGTATGAGCCGATGACCGCTTATAAAATCATATACAAGCATATAAAGAGGTGAACCTGGAACGCCACATCCTCCAAGTTATTTTAAATATTTAAACACTGCTTAATTATTCCTGGTGGTTAAATGGTTTCTTTTAAGGGACAACTATTACTTTTGATTCTCGCATATATACCCGGAATACTTCTCCCTCGTATTATAAACTTAGGCAATGTTGTTGTTTCGTGGTTCTTTATGGGTACATGGGTAGTATACGTGTTTATTTTATTGATAATTGCTTATGCGATCGATCGCGGTAGGAGATCTAGGATTGATTAAACCTGAATTATTGGCTCTACTAATCATTTTTGGATGGCTTATTCTTACCTTTGGTTATGGATACATAGCTACTAAGAAAATGAAAGGTAGAGCTACTGAGTGGTTTGTTGCTGGTAGAAAGCTTGGGTTATTGGTGCTTTGGCTTAGTTTGGGTGCCAACATTTATAGTTCATATACTTTCCTAGGTTTGCCAGGTTTAGCTGCACGTGAGGGGTTTAGCGTTTGGGCCATTACATTATATGGAATGATTAGCTACCTTATAGGTTTCTGGCTCATACCTCGACTTTGGAGAGACGCCAAGAGACATAGATGGTTAACACTTGCCGATGCATTTAGGGATTTATATAATTCTAGATTTGTAGCTGGATTCGTTGCTTTAACGGGTACTCTATGGAGTATTCCATATGTTCAGCTCCAAATACAAGGAATGGGATATATTATAGAGGTCTCAGGTTATGGATATATTGATCCTTTGATTGCTAAGCTCATAGCTTTTTCTCTATTAGTAGTTTTTGTCGTTATTGGAGGATTGATTAGTGTCACTAGTATTAATGCATTGCAAGGAGCTATTATGCTAGTAGCTATTTGGTTTATCGGCATTACTTCGCCGATAATAGCTTTTGGAGGATATGATAAACTATTTACCACATTAATAAACTACTCCCCGCCTGCTGGTAGTGTGTTTCACCTAACGCCAACCATGAATGACTTGTACTTCCTATATTCAATTATACTTGTTGCACCACTTGCTTTCTGGTTATGGCCTAACAGAGTTCAGAATGTTTTTGGTGCACGTAGCGAAGACGTTGTTAAGAGAAACATGGTTTTAGTAGGTATTTACCAACTCAGCCAGATACCAGCTATTTTAGTTGGTTTAACAGCCGTGGGTTTAGTAGCAACAGGTATGTTAAATGTTCCTATACATGTGAAAGAATACGCTGATCAGAGCTTTTTGTTAGTGGCTAGAACTTTGTATAATCCCTTAGTCCTCGGATTGGTAAGTGCGGGTGCTTTAGCAGCATCAATCTCGACGGCAGCCGCAATATTACATGTTGCTGGTGCATTATTCGCCAAAAACTTATTTTTTAGTGAAAGCGAGAAAAGGCTTTTACGCTCTGCGAGACTCTTTACAGGCGTTATTGCTATTACTAGCTTGTTCCTCGCAATATATTATCCAGTTGCATTGATCTACTTACTGCTTGTAGGGTATGCTGGAATTGTACAATTCTTCCCTGAATACATTATTGCTTTGAAAAAACCTGGTTTGATAGATAGATATACTGCTATTATAGCTATGGGTGCTGGAATGATTACAGTTGGTTATGTTAAAGCATTTTATGGGAGAATATGGAACATCTATGAGGGATTATGGGGGCTTAGCGTTAACCTAGCCGTATTAGCGATAGCTTTATTGTTCAAAAAATACTTAAAGAGATAAATATATATAATCCACTAACGAGTCAAGGATTAGAATAGGATTATACAATCAAAATGGTGTAAGAGGGGAGCATCTGCAATGCCTATAACAGACCCAGTAAAGCTCCAAATAGTGTTTAATCGTGCATTAAACAAAAAAGTATGTAGAAAATGTGGTGCACTAAATCCACCTTCAGCTACTAAGTGCAGAAGATGTAAAAGTAAGAACCTTAGACCTAAGAAAGGATTTAAGATTAAGTAGCTTCTCCTAAGTACCTAATAATATCAATAACTAGTTCTTTCAAATAATTAACTCCAATACACTTATTCGGAGGTATACCCATTCGTAGACAAAGATCACCGGCTGGAGGTATATGTATAAATAATGCTTTCTTCTTTTCTACAAAACCGTATTTATACATAGTAAAGGCTACATAGTTGCATAGAAATGTTCCTATAGACACACCCGGTCTCACACTATAGCCTTTTTCTCTAAGATACTGTAGAAGTCCTTTGATATCTATGGGTATAGTGTATGTTTTTCGTTCAGTCTTACTTATATCTTCGTGGAAAACTAGTCCGTCAACATCCCTTGTTTCAGAGTATACTAAATTATACCCCACAAGTTCGATTATGGGTCTATCAGTAAGAGGGTGAAGACCTAGACCTATGACAATATCAGGCTTGAAGATCTCAAGTAACTTCTCTAGTTTCCTCCTAAGATAATCAAGTGACACTCTTAGTACCACACCCTTAATTGAACAATTATCGACTTGCGCACCATTAAGTTCCTCGGCAACTAGGCCAGATGGATTGGGGTGATAGATAATATTCCTACCCCTAAACCAATCAAAGCCCAAAACAAGCGCGTTACACGTCTTAGGTTTTCTCAACACTCTCTAATCACCATAATCAACAATAAACAATTCTATAAGCATTGAATATCAAAATAATAAATACGTACTCTCCACAATAAAATTATCCCATAAAACCAACACACATAAATATAAAACACCAAAACAAAATAAACACAAACAGGAAAAGGGCCCGGACTAAGAGCAAAAGCGATGAAGAACCCAGGCCACAGATCCACAGCCCGGCAAAAGTGGCCCGGGTAGCTCAGCCTGGTAGAGCGCCGGGCTGTGGATAAATGCACCCCAATGATAACCAGAGGGGTGTGAAGAGCAGAAACCCGGAGGTCCCGGGTTCAAATCCCGGCCCGGGCCCTTCCATTCAAGTTTACAAGATTAAATATTTTCAGTAATTCCTAGCTGTAATAATGCATTCGCAATACATATTGTATTACGATAGACATTCAATATCTAACTATGTTTAAAGAGTTAGAGCTTAGCTACCTATTTAACAATTAAAAGACTTTGAATGCGAGAGAAATAACTAGTTGAACTCTCAATAATAAATTTGATGTAATGTATAATGGTGAGTGGCGGGGATGCCCTACATCTTAGTTATTGATATTGGCAAAACTAAGACTTTTGCAATCATAGTGGATTCAGAATATAATGTTTATTGTAAAGCTGTTAGTGGTGCGGCTGGAATTATTCTTGACAAGGAAGATATTATTGGTAACCTCAGCTCGGCAATTAATGAATGTTTGTCTAAAGCTGGGATTTCCATAAATGATCTAGATTTGATCTCGATCAGTTGGTCTGACCTTGATACTGAAAAGGATAGGGAGAGGGCTAGAAGCATAGTTAGGGAAATGGGGCTTCCCATAGAAAGAACTATCGTAGAACATGACGCAGTGTCAGCCTATTATGCTGTTACATGGGGTAAACCCGGAATAGCTGTCATAGCAGGGACAGGGGCTATTGCATTTGGTATAAACAAGAAAGGAGAACGAGCAAGATCTAGTGGTTGGGGATGGATTATAGGCGATGAAGGTAGTGCTTGCTGGATAGCCCAAAGAGCATTGAATGCTGCTTCAAGAGCATATGATGGAAGGGGCCCCTATACAACACTAGTTGAAAGAATTAAAGAATATTACAATGTGAACGATCTACTCGATATACTAAACAAAGTTTATACTGAGCAAGGAAGTAAACCAGGGGAAATAGCTAAGCTAGCTAAAATTGTTGACGAAGAAGCCCGTAATGGGGATCCCGTTGCTATAGAAATTCTTAAAGATGCTGGTAAAGAATTAGCTTTATCAGCAATATCAGTGGCTAAGAAGCTCAATATGGAGGAAGATGATATAATTATCGGCGGTGTGGGAAGCGTATTTAGTTCATCTATTGTATTAGAAACATTCAGAGAATATATAAGAAAGTCTCTGCGAAGAGCGATTATAAAAGAGCCTATAATAAGCTACAAAGCAATAATGGGTCCCCTTATTATTGCTTTATTGAGGATCGGGGTTACAATAACTGAGAAAGACCTCAATAATATAATAGAAAGAATCGAACAATACTAGTGTATAAATGACTGGACAAAACTTGACGCATTATCATAATTTCATGGTAGTTATTGTTATAACTTTTTATTGGTATCTTATAAACATTGAGTACAAGGTACTATAA
>JAGHDU010000052.1 GCA_021159785.1 Staphylothermus sp.
ATATCCCTTTATAATATTTAGTTTTTCTAACTATTCCAATAATCTAGTCCTTCAACTTCTATGATCATTCCTTCTTCTCGCAAGTAGATTTCAGGGATGCTGTGGGCTCGTAATCTTTTTCGGAGTTCTTTATCATTCGTAGCAACAGCTACTCTATGTTCAGAGGCATATCTAAGAATGATATCGTCTACTTTTTCTCCGGGATTTGTTTTTACATCTATTATTTGGCAATACTTTCTTGCTATTTCTAGTGCGAATTTGGCTTTTCTACTAACAGATGGTTGTGGTTTTTTGGCTAGTTTTTCTAGTTCTTCAATGACTGGTTTTAATACTATATAAATGGGGTGAGTCTCAAGTTTATCCTCTATTTGTCCAAATATGTTTAATCCATCAGCCATCAATAACAACATATTGGTATCAAGAAGTATGATTGGTCTCTTCTTTGGCATTATCAGTGCCTCTTCTTTGGAAAATCATATTTTGTTAATTGCTTAAGATACTTCTTCTACTATTCCCCAACCAGTTAGTCTCCAGCGTCCAAGTACTCTTCTACTGATAGCTATTCTGGAGCCTTCCCAAGCTACAATTGGGTCTCTTAACTGTATTTCTATTGTGTCTTGTGTAACATTTAATACTACGCCTACTCTAATGGCTGTACCAGCAGTTATGACTACTACTTCTTTTTTCTGTAGAGGTGGTGTTTTTACCATTTCCTTCATTCCTACAACTCTTTGAAGTAATTTGTAACTAGCTTTGATCCTTGTTGTTACTGGTGGCAGGTGTCCTGGTTTTCCTACAACGTTTCCTATTAGTGCATCCGATTTTGTTAGTGATGGGTCTAATTTGGTACCAATTGCTAATAGTCCACCTGGTTTTGCTTCTTCTACATTGAGATCTCCGAATTTTAGACTAACTACTTCACTTACTATTGGTTCGTATTTGTATCTTCCCTTTCCAGCTCCTACAGGTACTCTAACTCCGGGTCTTATCTCTATCTCATCACCTACTCGTAGCACTCCCTGCATTAATGAGCCGCCTATTACTCCTCCTTTCAAGTCTTTGGGGCGTGTTCCCGGTTTGTTGACGTCGAAACTTCTTGCTACATACATTAGTGGAGGTTTTTCAAGGTCTCTTTTTGGTGTTGGTATTTCTTCTTCCATTGCTTGGAGTAGTGCATCAATGTTTGCTTTATGTAGTGCACTTACTGGTATTATAGGTGCGTTTTCAGCCCATGTGCCTTCAAGGAATTTCTTTATTTCTCTATAGTTTTCGAGAGCTCTTTCTTTGCTAACAACGTCTATTTTATTCTGTACAATCACTAAGTTCTTGACACCTATGATGTCAAGCGCTACGAAATGCTCTAATGTTTGGGGTTGTGGGCATGGCTCATTAGCTGCTATAACAAGTATTGCGCCATCCATTAAAGCAGCTCCACTGAGCATTGTTGCCATTAAGGCTTCGTGTCCAGGAGCATCTACGTAGCTAACTCTTCTAAGTAGTTTTGATTCACTACCATCTGGACAAACGGGTTCGGTAGTGTATGCATCTGGAGGCTCTAAGTTTTCACAATATGCTATGTTTCCATCTGCGTATCCCAGCCTAATGGTCATTCCTCTTTTTAATTCCTCGCTGTGTTTAGCTGTCCATATCCCAGTTAAGGCTTGTACGAGTGTAGTTTTACCGTGGTCAACGTGTCCTACAACACCAATGTTGACTTCTGGTTGTTTCATTTCCCAGGGCATCTTATTCACCACTCTCGGAGGAAATTAATATGTACTTGAAGCAATAATAGTTTAACCCGATGAAACCGATAAAAACAATTTAAATGTTCTTTATTTATTGATTAAACATTATTGTTCATACTTTATAACAGTATTTATTTGTACAATGTCTTCGGTTATCATATTACCACGTACTATTTTTCTGCGTCTCTCGCCCTTTTCTCTCGGATGGAAACCTGGAGGCCCTGATAATAGTACTCTCTTCTTTACACCACCATGTACATCTGGTCTCATAGGGAAACCACTGTTGTCTGTGCCACCTCTAATTACTAGTGATACGTTCTTTAATCCCACAAGTGAACCTTCGAAAGAATCACCTATTCTTAATCCGATAAGTCTCTTTGTTCTATCATCATTTACTCTGATTTGCCAAGCACGTGCTCTGAAGATTTCTCCTTCGATCTCGTTTGTTCCCACAGTGTTTACTAGTTGATTAGCACTAACATGTACTTCATCTTCTGGTATATTGTCATCTACAACGATCTTACCTGTGATTTTTACTTTGTCTTTAGTTTCTGGCTTGTACATTCTTATCGTTGCTATACCGTGTACTGCTTTTATTTTTTCGGCGGTTTTGCTGTTCATTTTGAGTATTGGTAGTTCGAAGCCTTCCTTCATTTTTTCAGTATAGTCTATTTCTGGATCTCCTACTACTTTGACTTTGACGACTACTTCTTCCTTTGGTGCTTTTGGATCCGAGATTACTATCTTGAAATCAGCCATGGTTTGACTCCTCCACCAGTTTCCCGGTGGGGTTTCTTGCTTGATACAATAATTGATAAGGGGTATATATATGATATTGTTTAAAGTATTCCATATTAATAG
>JAGHDU010000066.1 GCA_021159785.1 Staphylothermus sp.
CGAAAATTTCCGTTGAGAAACTTCATATACCTAGCATACGGGATAGGAGATTAATTCGGAGAGCATTTATCCTTACAGCATCGCTATTGATATCATTAATGCTTATACCCCTAGTATATTCGGATATTCCAAGCATAATAATTTGGTTTGTAGGATTATTCTTTGTAGTATCATTCATGGTATTAATTGCTATAACAGTAATTTCTATCAGTAGACCAAAGTATATCTTAGTAATTATTGATAATAAGAATAGAAAGTATTATTATGAGATTCTTCAAGAGAAAAAAGAGATTATTCTTAGGAAACTCAGAGAATATGGTATCTCTACGTAGCTTTCATTAAATGCTATTCTATGTAGATAGTCACTATTTCGTAAGGTCTATATCTATATTTAATAGTGGATTGGTTCTCAATGCTCAATTCAGCGATTTTTTCTTCAAGAATATTTACTCTGTATGCCTTGTTGATTGGGAACTCGGTCCTTATTGTTAATTCTCCGGATGAACCAGAAATATCGTATAATCTAAGTACAATGCCTTCCCCATTTTCTGCTTTTTTAATCATAGTTAATACCACACTGTCCCCATCGATATCTATTAACTTATCGATTAGGTAACCCAAATTTTCTCCAGAGTAGTTAATGATCCAATACAATGGATTAACGACTTTGTATGCCTCAATATACGCTTTTGAAGAAATCCACCCGCCCTTGTAAGGAATTATAGAATAATTTATTGTAATACAATCAGAATCGCTTAGTGGATCTGGTATTATTGGTGTCTTTATCAAGCTTAAACCTATGTTTGAGCCTCTTACGCTAATACCATGTTTAAAGGGTGAAATAAGCTCAATTCCATGTTTTCCATCTTCGAGATACATCTATGAAAGCATGGGGGCTTCAAACATAGCTTTCTCTATAGAAGTATTATTCCTTGTTGATCTTATATTCAATCCATATGGAGCATCGGCGACATAGTAATCTGACTTTATTGTAGTATAGAACCATGTTTTTAACAATCTCATACGGTGCTTCCAGTTCTTAATGATTACCCTGAAATCGATTCTTCTTAAATTATTATTTATGATAATATATGATTCGATGTTTGAGCCATTGTAATCATATATTGTTTTAAGGATCTTTCTCAATTCATTATCTTCTATAATGACTGTTTTAAGTGGGGTTAATTCATCTCCATGATATAATGTGTGTTCGTCTATATTCCATGCACCCCATTCACTGGGTATATCTTCATACACAATGTACTTATTGGAGGGGGGCAGCTAGGTATTCGTATCCAGTTTCGCGGTCCATGATGGAAACGAACTCGCCCCTGCTATTGATTTTATTCTATAATGCTTTGTTTCCACTAATTCTTCATTCTCTATAACTTGTTCAGTAGATTGGGTATGGTTTTTCTCCTCTTTTTCCTTAAGGGGTATTACTATGTATCCATTACCTGGTATTGTTGCTTCTAAGAGGATTTTTTCGTTATCTAAAATAATTTGGTCTTGATAATCCAAGACATATTGTGGGTCCATATCTATCTCCAATACATCTGTAACATCCCATTGTAGTGGATTGTATATTATCAGTCCTTTGAAGTTACCAGTTAGATTAATTAATAACTCGCTGATTTCTTTAGATAATTTCTCTATGACTTTTTTGTATTCTTTCGAGAAGTACTCGTGGACATCATGTGTTATTGTTCCCGAAATTACGTCGTGAAAGGCCCCTAGTAATTGGATCTCCCAGTATTTGGAGTTGTCATATCTGTCTATATTGCTGGTGTTATTGATTTTGCTCCAGGACTCTAATTGTTCTAATAATCTAAGGAGGTAATCTGTTAGCCATGCGTCTCCAGTCTTGGCAAAGTCTCCGATGATATTGAATGATGGGATTCTTGTGCTGTCTATGCCTTCCCAAATAAATACTTGGTATGGGAATTTGTTGTATTCATTCCAATAAGGCTTGTGTGTAACAAAGAGCTTTATACCAGATTCTTTCATGATCTGGGGTAAATTACTAGAGAATCCAAAACTATCGGGTAGCCATCCTATCCAGCACTTATTACCTAGTTCTTTTTCGAAAAATCGTTGTCCATACAGAATCTCTCTTACTAGAGTTTCTGAAGGGGTTATTATGACATCGCTTTCTACCCACATGCCCCCAACTGGAATTATTCTGTTTTTCTCGTTCATTCTCTTAACATCTTCATATATTTCTGGGAAATATTCCTTAGTCCACGAATAGTATAGAGCTGAGGACATGACGAATACTGGTTTCTTGTTATTTTTAAGAAGGGTTAACACCCTAGCAAGGGTTTTCAATATTTTCCATTTAGTCATTTCTGGTGTCCAAAACCATGCAGCATCTATATGCCCGACAGCATGGAGAATTCCTTTCTTTGGATACTTTTTTAGCAAGGTCTTTCAGACTATCTACTAGTTTCTTTTTAGCCCTCCTTGTTTCTCGTTTCAATGCTTCCCAGTTCACGGAGCCGTATCCTTTCTCTAATAGTCTGTGGGGTTCATTTTTTATAATTCGTAAGAGTTCATCAGTAAGAAATGGGATCATTGTTAAAGCGTGTTTTTCTACAATGTTTAATCCTTGTAATTGTTTTAGTGATGGTGTTTGTATATGTATCTCGTTCATAGCTTCGTAGAGGATCATTAATAATTCTTTTCTTAAGTCCTCATCATTGATGTTTTTAATTAAGTCTATAACGTTCTTTCCTAATTTTGTATACTCCAATATTTCTTTATCATATTCAATTAAGATGATAGCATCAATCTTAATAGGTTTGTATTTTTCGCCTACTATTGTCTCAGGGTAGATTACGAACTCGATTAATGGTTCAGGTTCGTTTATCAATAATGGTATAGATTTAGTCCATTGATCTACTCCATAAAACGGTTTTCCATTAATCTTAATTAGTGCATCTAGATCGCCAGCTATATGCAAAAAACTAATAATATTACTACTTAAGCTCAATTTAGCATTAATACTCAGCGTATAGAAATCTTTTAGTTTTGTGAGAACTATTGGTAGTGTAATAACATTACCTGAACTATCATGACATTCGTTGAATTCAATTATTTCC
>JAGHDU010000161.1 GCA_021159785.1 Staphylothermus sp.
AGCTTCGGTGACATCACTTATTAGTTCCTCGAGATTGTATATATGGTAATATCTCCGTCCCCACTTATCCACAATAACGATATCATTCTCACCTATTTCTGTAACAAGATATTTTTTCTTCAAAATATTTAGATCGGGAGACCAAACAGTTACAATTAATACACCGCTATTTCTGAGTAATGACCATGCTTTTCTTAGTATGTAGATCCTACATTCTCTTCCTGGTATGTTATGGAGAAATGCCTGCATATATATTGTATCAAAATAGTTCTGATTAAATGGAGGTGTTAATGCATCTGACACTATTTTCATTAAGTATTTATCATGCTCTATTTCTTCGAGCACATCTCCAACCATGTCTAGTAATATAAGTTGAGTGATACTTTTCTTCATGAAGAAATAGTATCTAGTAGTAGATGCATAGCCGCATCCAATATCGAGTACTATTCCCTTGAGATATTTGTCTAAGAGAACGTGCTTCCATGGTGTTCTTCTATAATATTTTCCACGCTTCATGAACCACTCAATATTCATTTTAAGAAAGTCTTCGTATTTATTCCAACAATATTCATCACTTACAAAGCCATTCCCTATACTGGCTCACCCAATAAACTGGTTCTTACGGCAAGGACTCCTTTAACATTCATTAATTCATTAACAAAGTTCCTGATTTTGCTAGAATCTCCTTTAACGACAATTACTTGCAAACATTTATCCTTACTTAGATGAACATGCAATGAAGATATTATTTCTTCAATATACTTGTGCTGTATATCTGTTAATTTCTCATCAACATTGCCTACATCATGATTATATATAATCATAATAACGCCTACCACTCTTCCCTCTATTCTCCACTTATGTTCAGATATAAATAATTGTAAGGCTTCTTGTATGATCTTTGATCTACTCGTAATCCCTAACTGTTTTGATAATTCCTCTAACTCTCTTGCAAGATCTCCTGGTACATATACTCCGAACTTTATTGATTTAGTCATTAATACTCAACCATTATATGTATAATGTAGGATAAAAAGGAATTAAGGCTTGAAATCAGTAACAATTTCTCCTTCTCTAGATACATAACCTATTAGCATAGCTTCTGTGTTATACGCCCATCCGATTTCTCCATCTTTGCTAACCGCTATGAATCCCATTGTATTCGTTCCTACTAATTCATTCGCATGCTTGATTACCTCGTTGATAGCATCTTTGAATTTCATACTTTGTCTAACTAACTCTGAAAGCATTCTACATGGCATGGTTTCTATGATCCTTTCTCCAAATCCTGTTGCACTACATGCAACATTTTCATCAGCATAGAAACCTGCGCCAGGTATTGGTGAATCACCAATTCTTCCTGGAAGCTTAAAAATGACACCACCTGTACTTACTGCAGCTGCCAATACTCCATTATCATCTACTGCCACTGCGCCTACGGTGTCAGAAACATCCATTATTTCTTTCACAGCTTCTAGATAATCCTTGTTATTTTCAATAAATCTCCATATACCTTTCCAGAACTCGCTTTTGATTTCTCCTTTGAAGAGTTTCTGGAGACCTTCATAGTATCTCTCTATTACGTGCTTCGGTGGTGGTGGAAGTAGTGGTAATTTCTTAGCTACTGCTAATTCGTCTGCTCCATAACCACCAATTATTATATGTGGGGTTTCTTCTGCAACAATTCTTGCAAGTATGATGGGGTTCTTTGTCCGAGTAACTCCGGCGACGGCTCCTAGCAATCCATTAGAGGTCATAATACCTGCATCAAGTGTTCTATTACCTAGAATATCTGGCACACTTCCGACACCTGCATTTAGATATCCCGAGTCTTCCATACATTTTACAGCATAAACTACTGCTTCAATAGCGCTACCTTTTTTGATTAATTCAGTCCATGCCTCAGCAGTGCATTTTTTCATGGTTTCTAGTGCTTTTTCTTTGACTTTTGAAGCCCTCCAACTACCTGCACCACCATGGAGGATAAGGGCTTTAACCATTTATTATCACCACATTATATAGATACAGCATATATAATCATGCTCACAAATAATCTAGATCCAAGACTAGAATAATAATTAATCGGTGAATAGAAATGAATATAGAAGAACGAACACTTTCCGGTTTAGAAAAGCTTATTTCAATAATGAAGTTCGAGAAAGAGAAAATACTACCACACATCATTCCGGGGATAATGCTCTTCATATCGTTGCCTGCTTATGCATCAGTCCTATACAATGTTTATTTGGGAAACTATGATCCCTCAAATCTATCAAGTTTATGGTATACACGTTTAGCTACATTATATATTGGATACATATTATCTTCGTCCTACTCAATATATAGGATATACAAATTACTGCATAGACACCTCATTGACAGCGGGATAATAAGTTATTATTGGTTAAAGAAAATCAACGATATCGACTCTATTACTAAGCTCTACAAAGCAGGGTTATTCAAACGAGAATTACCTTCATCCATTACTGTCTTCTTGATAACACTACTTAGTGGTGGCTTAGCATATCCTATCTTCCTATATATAGCGGAGAAAAACCTAAGAAACCATGCCTATGGTGAGGAAACAAAATTCATCAATAGACATATAACCAATTTAATAGGTATAGAGCATGGATTGCTCTTCTTCGCAGCAACAATACTAACTATGGGTCTCTACCTTGCTTATTGGGGATATAGAGCCATTAATGTTTACAACAAACATATCGAGATCATCCATAGAAATCATCCTGAACTACCACAGCCTCAATACAGCGTCTCAATTTGGTATGAAGACAACATTCCTGTATTATTGCTAGCCTTAGTTTTCTCGGGAATAGTCTTTTATGGGCTAGCAGGTCTTATTGGTTTACCATGTTATTTACCAAGCGTAATAGGATATGGGGCATTACTAGGTTATGTAGCTTTAAGGCATAGATATGATAGTTTTTCAAAGCAAGTGTTATTAACATATGCGTTCATTTACGTAGCCTTTTTATCGACAGCTGCAATAGGCTTTATAGACGCCCCAGTTTATACTGATTTTTACAAAACAATCCAAGAGCAATTATCAAGTATGCATTCTTATGATTTCTTCAACTTAACGCTGAATATATTTTTCAACAATTTGGGTATATCCATAGTAGCAATATCCCCGCTTATAGGCTCTATATACATGGGTCTAGGACTCGGCAATTCAGGCTTAATGTATGGGATAGCATTAACCATAGGTCTACTAAAGGGTGATTTATCACTACTCGCACTACCTATAATGCCTCATGCAATTTTAGAATTATTTGCGTATTCAATATTTATAGTAGTATCTACGAGAATAGTGTTTGAAGAAACAAGAAAAATATTAAACAAGCTATTATTTGGGATCATAGTATTACTATTGGCAGCTGTAGTAGAGTCATTACTAATTGTCTCATAAACTATTTTTTAGGCTCTATAACTACGACTTCATATTCATTTACTTTGTTAACAGGCACAATTAACCACTCACTATTCATAGTATATTCATAATTGATATTAGACAGCGGTGAATACACCTTAACCTGCGACTCTATAATATTCTTCGAAATCTTTATCTTTACATTACTCACTGGAATAACTTCCCGAACAGGATGAACAGCTTCAACACTACTATAAGGTGGCAGAGGCTGTTTAATCCTACCTATACCCATAGCCATAATTCTTTGGTTATATGTATGATTTAGCAAATGGACAATGACTCTATCCCCTTGTGTAAATATCGAAGAATGAACCGTCTCAGGTGCTTCAATGTATATCTCGGGCTCGTCTGCCAAGTATAGTAACGTGTTTTTTATCAATTTCCTGTAAACTGGTACGCCAGTACGCCAGTAATGCCTACCAAGTTGACCTGAGAAATATATTGATGACCCATTACCATATTTATTTTCTATTATTGCGGGTAGATCCACTGTGGTGCCTGATGCAGGTGGTGATCTTCCAAGTGTATATTCATGACCCCAACTAGTTATTGGAACACCCACTCTAGCTAAAACTTTACCAGTTATATAATCAGTTATAGCATGCCATCCCATATTTGGAATAGTTCTAGTTGCAATGAATTCGTAACTCATATCACCCCATAGGATTACTCGTTTATCTATGCCCTTAAACAAGGGATGTTTCTTTCTTAGTTCTAGTATTATGTAGCTCCATGGGCTACGTAGAACGCCGATAAATCTAGCACCAATTACTTCTGGATAATAGTAATCATACCTTCTTATACAATACTCATCCCTAGTAGATGATAAATATGTTGATAATATGCTACCACCTTCTTTGACGTATTTCTTAATAGCATCACCTATTAATGATTCCATACATACATGGTTCGCTACAATGATTGTTTTGTACTTAGATAACGTATTTGGGTCACTTGCATCTCTTTCTGCAATAAATTCTACTGGTAAATGCTCATGTACTAGGGCATAGTACATTCCTCTAATTTCATCAACATAACGTTCTGGATGTTCACGGCCATAATAATCTCTCGTTCTATTTGACACAATTATCCCTGCATATGTATATGGTTTAGTATCTTCTAGGTATTCTTCGATACTTTCTAATTCCTTGTAGACCTCAGCTACTGCATCAAGTGCCGTGGGATCCTGTATATAACTTATCGAGAATATGAGCATCCAAGGAGAGCCACCTCCTAGAACGGCTTCTCTTAATCCTTGTTTTATGGCAATAGGTGTTGATGACATCACGGTTCTGTATAAGTGGAAATAGTTTCTGCTACTCCAAACAGGTTTGCCTCCGCTCATAGCTTTTGTTAATTTAGTCATCTCGGTTATGAAGCCTGGTGGTTGGTGATCTACCTCGCTACACTCGGCAAACACTACATCTAGATAGTTTCTGGCAAGTTCTACTACCCTATTAGTTCTACCAGCCCATCCTCCTGGATGACTATTATACATGAATAGTACATCTGGATTAGTAGACTTAGAAACTTCATACAAATCCTTTATTCTTTGAACAACTACCCTGTATCTCCATTCCCAGAGTTCCCTCCACCTACTATCAGTCCAGTTCGGCTCTTTCGGCATATCATATTCGTGTTCTTCTCTGAATTTTCTTCGACACCATTCGCAGTAACAAGCTCTTTCTACGTCTGGTTGATACCTAAAACTATCCAAGAAAATTCCGTCAACTTTGAGTCCGTGAGACTCAATTATTTCTTTCTTCACGTGTTCAATGAATGGGCTATTGATACAGAGTTGGGGCCATTCTGGCTCATAGTGTTCTTGCTGAAACGGTACGTGTTCTAAGAGAATAATTTCTCCATTTTTATTTACTTGAGCCCAGTCGCTGTGTTTATGGTATAAGTACTTGTTAGCTGTATGACCGACCATAACAACTACTTTGATCCCTCTCTTTTTCCCTTCTTTAACAGCCTCTCTAACAATATCATTTACCATCTTGGGGTGCTGGGGTCCTACTCTCCCTCCTTTGTAAAATATTCTTCCCCATGGGTCTCTTGCAAAGATTACTAAGACGTTTGCGTGTAGACTTTCAGCTAAGTCTACTAGCTCTTTCCCTGTGATTAACGGGACATATCTTCCATAACGATCTTCTATGTTGAATTGTACTACTCTAACGGGTTTTTCCCACCATTTAGTCAAATAATCACCACAGGGGTACTTTATTTTCTTACATGATTGTTGATTTTCTATCGTATCCCTATATAGTTTATATCGTTGTTTTCTGTATTCGTAGGAGCTCTGCAGGGGGTTTAATTGCTACAGCCAATGCTCCATACAAAACAATGTCTTCTCCTAATGGAGTTGTCTCTATTCGCGGCATTTCAGTAACTGCATTCTTTTTAGCGTATCTAATCATGGGTTCTCTCAATATATCGATGTTATTTAGATAAACACTTCCCCCAATTGTGATTATTTCTGGATCATATGAATTGATCACGTTAGCTAATCCTGCTCCGGACGCCTTCACTATTTTTTCTACCACATATTTTGCAAACATATCGTTTTCTCTATAGCATTGAAATAATCTAGGTGGTGTAATTTCTCCCTTCATTGATTCTTCATAACATTTTGTCTTAAACATACCAGGGTTTCTTCTTGCCAAGATCATTGCTAGTCTTGGTATATTTGCTCCTCCAGCAAATGATTCCCAATGTCCGTATCCTCCACAACCACATGGAATATCACTATCATAATCAACTACTATATGACCGATCTCATGAGCGTTTCCGAGCTTCCCAATTAATAAGTGGTCATCAACTATAATTCCACCACCAACACCTGTACTTATGGTGATGTATACTATATTCGAATAATCCTTACCCAGGCCAAACATTTTCTCCCCTAAAACACCTGCCATTGCATCATTGAGGACATAGACCGGTTTCTTCAACCATTCTTCAAGTGGCGTCTTTAATTCAACACTCTCTATGTTAAGGTTAGTTGGATTCACTACCTTACCCATCCGTATATCCAGAGGTCCAATGGTTCCAATACCTATGCTTTCAACTTTATCAATGAATGAACCATAGCTATTGATTATACATTCATATATCTTTCTAGCTATTATGAGTGAATTACCAGTCTTAGGTGTTAGGAAGACTTTTTTATCGATTAAACCATTAGTGTCACCAATAGCCACTCGAGTCTTTGTAGCTCCAATATCGACTGCTATGAAGTACTTATTCAATCGCTACTCCACCCCTTTGCGACTAATCGATTGTGTATTATTATGTTATGTATGAGAACACAATTAATTATCACAAAAAACAACAATTCTTTTATACAAAAAGCATTACTCTAGTTTTAGAGCCTTATGAAACGCTATAATGTTTTTCTTAAAGTCTTCTGGCTTATCCAAATAAGCCGCATGTCCTGCATTTTCATATATAATCAGTTGTGCATCGAGTATTTCTGATAATTTCACCATATCATCTTTACTGACAACCCGATCTTTTTCACCCCAAATGATCAAAACTGGTGTATTTAACGATCCATACCTTTCAACAAGGTCTTTCTCGAAAACATTTACAGGAGCTATTAGAACCAAACCTGCAACAGGATATTCAATAGAGTATTTTAAGGCAATATATCCCCCAAGACTAGCACCAACTAACAATGGTTTGCTACTACCAAATAATCCCTTAACAACTTCTCTAACAACTTTTATATTCTCGAACGTGTCCCTCGTCTTTGGACTACATTTACTCGACATACCATAAGGCACATCTATAGCTACAAATGGAATCTTATTTTCTTCTAGAAACTCTAGCAGATTTATTCTAAGCCAAACATCGCTCGAGAACCTAAATCCATGTAATAAAACAATTGGCATACCCGGTACATTATTGTATATGATTCTACATCTAAATTTACCAATATTGTAAGGTTCCTCTCTCAAACCTTCACCCAAGAAGAGTAATTCCACACATTAATCTTTTGTCATTCGAGATAAATAAAAATATAATACAACGGTATCAAAAACTAAGTTGTATATCGATTTGTTTATTGATTTGACTGTATTTTACGGAATAATATAGGCGCGTTTACAATATTGTATCTCTCAATATCCCCTAATTGTGTTTCGGACGGATTCGTTATTTCAAATCCAAATGCTTCAGAGATCTTCTGTGTTGCTCCTGGTATAACGGGGTGTAGCATGATGGAGGCGAATCTTATTACTTCAAGTAAGCTATATAGCTCCTTTCCTGGATCCGCCTTCTCCCAGGGCTTGGTCTTGTTTATATACGCATTAGCTTCTCTGAGAAGATCCATTACCGTATTAATTGCTGATGATACCTCAAATTCGTTCATGGAACTAATGTATTTACTGAGTGTTTCCTCTATTCTAGTTCCTAGTTCTTTCTCCACTTCTCTCTTGTAGATCTTGCCACCAAGTTTCTTTTTAGCCAAAACTCCTACACGTCTCACCAGGTTACCTAGTGTATCCGCAAGCTCACTGTTATATATTGAGTCAAATAATTCAGTTGTAACTTCTACATCACGACCCATATTGAATACTCTCATTAGTATATATCTTACACCATCACTATCTTGATATCTTTCAATAAGATCTTCTATTGC
>JAGHDU010000111.1 GCA_021159785.1 Staphylothermus sp.
AGGTATGTCCTCTCTATATACTACTAGTATTTTTGTCTCTACATCAATTCCTGAAAATGGTTCAAGTGTTTTCCTTATATTTTGTAAACTTTGTATTGTTCTATTGATCCTACTAATTATTTCCTCCATCACGGAGGCTTCTTGTTCAGCATCAGGGTTTATTAGTAATTTTACATCTTTTAGCTCAACAACCCTTCCCTTACCAACTTGCTTTTCTCCTATAAGATTCTTTAATACTTCTCTAAGTTTCCTTTCCTGTTCGCTCTTTGCTCTGACATCTTCTAGTTTTCTTAAGTATTCTGCTAGTTGTTGTTTTAATGTATTAAGTTCTTCATCGATGGATTTAACTAACTCAGCGAATGAAGTATATTCTTTTACAACTGTGGACAAAATCTTCACCTAATACATTTTTTGATGTTTAGAAAAATAAATGTATACTTTATAACATGTCCATTGAATTTAAGAGCTAAATATTTATATAGCTTTGTCTAATAATGAGGGAATTTCCGAGGGTTTATCAGCTACGGGTATTCCTGCTTCTTCAAGTGCTTTTCTCTTTGAGGCATAATCACCCATTCCCATAGATATTATGGCTCCAGCATGTCCCATTCTTTTACCTGGTGGTGCTGTCTTGCCAGCTATATATGCTACAACTGGTTTTTTGTTTCTTAGTAATGTATAATATTTTGCGAATCTCTCTTCTGCGTCACCGCCGATTTCGCCAATTATTACAACTGCTTCTGTATCGGGATCGTTCATGAAGTAGTTGTAGACATCGATAAAATTCAGTCCTGTGACGGGATCACCGCCGAGTCCTACAACAGTTGACACTCCATAGTCCTTCTTACCAAGTTCTCTTGCTATTTCGTAGGTTAAGGTACCGCTTCTTGAGACAAGTCCTATTTTTCCTTTCTTAAATACATGAGCTGGCATTATACCTATTTTTGTTTCTCCAATAGTCATTATACCAGGAGTATTTGGTCCAATTATTATCGTATTATGTTCCTTTGCGTACCTTACGAATTTAAGTTCTTCATGTACGGGTATGCCTTCTGTGATCACTACAATTAGTTTAATACCGTTATCAATAGCCTCGTAAACTGCATCCGGAGCAAATTTTGCTGGAACAAATATTATGCTTGCATCTATTCCCCCCGACTCCTCTACAGCCTCCTTGACTGTATCATAAACTGGTACACCGTGTACATTCGTCCCTCCTTTTCCCGGTGTTACACCAGCGACTATTTTTGTTCCATATTCTAGCATTAATTTTGTATGGAAGCTTCCTTCTCTACCAGTGATTCCTTGTACGAGGACCCTAGTATCTTTATTCACGAGTATACCCATTTATATCACCCCATTACGAGTTATTGATTTAGCTAATTCTACAGCCTTCATGACAGCATCATCTGCTTCTGTAAAAACATCTAGTCCGCGTTCTTCGAGGATTTTTCTTCCTTCTTCTTCATTAGTGCCTAGGAGCCGTATAACTACTGGTTTCTTGCTCTGTGTTTCTTCTAGTGCTTCTATGATTCCCTTAGCTACTTCATCGCATCTAGTTATACCACCGAATATGTTTATCAATAACACTTTTACGCGGGGATGTTCTAGTAGAATTTTAACAGCTTTTTTAACTCTATCTTCTGATGCTCCCCCTCCTATATCTAGGAAGTTTGCTGGTTTATCGCCATAATATGCTACTAAATCCATTGTTGCCATTGTGAGTCCTGCACCATTACATATAATACCTATATCTCCACCCAATTCTACGTAAGAGAACCCTATCGATTTAGCTAGCCTTTCCAAATCTGAGAGTTCACGATGGGCTTTTTCTAAGAACTCGGGATGTTTGAATAAACTATTATCGTCAATAGTTATCTTTGCATCTAAGGCTATTAATCCTCCGCCACATTTCCATGCTAGGGGATTGAATTCTACTAAGTCGGCATCGTAGTCGTTCATAATTTTATACATTGATCCCATAATATTATCCAATTCCCTCCAATATTCCCTCGGTATGCCTAGAAACTTGGCTACTATTCTAGACATGTATGGACGATATCCGAGTAATGGGTCGACTGGAATTTTTAGAAGGGTTTCTGGGTGTTGTCTAACAAGTTCTTCTATTTCTACCCCACCCATTTTGGATACTAGATATACAATCTTTTTTTCAGCTCTATCAATCGTGATTGAAAGATAATATTCTTTCTCGATACACACTTTTTCCTCAATAAGTAATTTGTTGACTTTTTCCCCGCGAATAGTTGAGTCAAGTAATTGTTTGGCGACTTCATATGCTTCTTGTGGTGTTTTAGCGAACTTTATGCCTCCTGCCAGTCCTCTTCTACCAACAAGTATTTGTGATTTCAAAGCAACCTCTCCTAGTTTCTTACAAGCATCAGCAGCCTCTTCTGGGCTCGAAGCTAAATAACCTCGAGGAATGGGTATGCCATATTTTGAAGCAATTTCTTTTGCTTCATACTCGTATAGTTTCAAGAATCTTTCACCATTGATTACATTTGAGATCACTTAGTAAAAACTCTATACCACAGCGTTCCATAAATTTCGAGAACAGTTTCCTCACTATTCTTCTATTGACATATTTTCCGTGAGGTCTCAGTCCTCCACTAAACGTTCTCGGAATATGGAGTAATTCATGTATAAGGATCATTATTTTTTCCTCGATGCTGAGCTTGTCATAGTTTTCAGAAATTACCTCTATTACGTATCCAGGTTTGATCTTAAGTGCTTTTATCCATATTCTCGGTAATCCATGTATTCTTGCATAAGCA
>JAGHDU010000110.1 GCA_021159785.1 Staphylothermus sp.
ATTATATACAAAAAAGAGTAATATATAATTGGACAAGGAGTAAACTGGGATTTCTATGTCAAGATGCTCCGATGTACTTAAACAAATTACTTCTTGGCTTAAACAAGGAAAAACCGATGCTAATAAATTAATAGATTTTCCATGGGAAGTAGAAGAAAAGGATAACAATACCTATGTAGCTGTTCATCCGATGTTCCCGATAAAGATCTTTATCGGCTGTGACGAAGATATAGGCGTTGTTAGATTACAAGCTATATTAGATGTAGAAACTATTAGCCTAGACAATAATGAAAGACTAGTACTATATCATAAGCTCTTAAAACTCAACGCCTCTCCATTAACTAAGTTCATACTAGTGAGTGACGAAGACTTCCCAGCAATAGCAGTTGATCTAAGTACTAAAACCTTGGGTAAAGATGAATTCAACGATGCTTTAGCCCTATTACTAGCTACAGTTAATGCTTCAATAAAACTACTAGGACTGGAAGAAGAATATAGTTCAAAATTATTCATGGAACTCATAAACCTAGTTAAGAAACATATCGAGGAAGGATGGGGGCGCGAAAAACTTATTGATTATCTGGTCAAATACGCGAAACTGAATAGAGAACAAGCCATTGAAATCGTTGATTCCCTCTTAAAGGGAATCGATCGAAAAGATACAGGACCTTATATGTAGAAGAACTCTATTTGCGATATCCTTTATACTTATTGTATATCTTTTCGAGCTTTCTAGCCTTAATGACTAACCTCCTTGCCTTTTCTTCATCGATAGGATTCGATGTGATATTATTTATTTTGATACTTGTTCCTACAATTACTGCATCTGCAAGCCCTATATATAATCCAATATTATCTTCGTTAACACCGCTTCCTACAATTACGAGTTTATCTTTACATATCTTTTTAGCCAGGTAGACATTGCTGGGTGGAGTAAATAGTCCTGTTGCTTCACCGCTAATTATTACACCATCAACTAATCCCCTAGTACATGTATTATATAATGCCATGTCTAACGGGAGGAGATGCACACCGTGTTTAACGTTTACATCTGCAAATATTTTTGTTTTACAATTATACATACTCTTCAACATTGCTACAGTATGTGCAACTGGTTGTAAGAATCCTTCAGGTGCTATGACTGGCTCTAAGTAAGCATTAACTCTGATGAAATCGGTATCATGTGAACATGCTATATCTAATGCTTCAACACAACTATTTCTTAGTATGTTTAAGCCTATGAGCATGTTTGGGAATTTTTGTTTAAGAACACTCATGATTCGACTAATATACGACAACTTTCTAGGAGATTTTTCAATTATGGGAAAAGGGTAATCATTATAGTTTTCTACAATAAAACCATCAAAACCAGCATTAACAAGCTTCTTTGCCTCATTAACAGCGTATTCTATGTAGTATTGGATTTGTTCACCCCTGTATCTCGGAGAATCTGGTAATGGTGGTAAATGTATCATGCCTATAAGTATCAAGGATTTTCACCTAAACATAATTTATCCAGTGGTACTCACATAAATATAGTGTGAAAATTTACCCATAGCTTATACAAGGCAGAAATAATGAAAGAGAAAATGTCTATTACTAAGAAAGTTTTGATCGCATTTTTAATCATAGTTATTATAATGTATACATCACCTGCAATGAGTGCATTAAAAAGAAATGATGAGTACATCCCTTCCGAATTAGCAAGGATCGATAATAACTATTTGATCGAAAAGCTGAATGAATTAAAGAAATTGAACGATACAGTCATAAATAACTATGTGGAACAAATAACTAACATGCTAGAGAATGTTGAATATGACAAAGCATACGAACTCTTGAAAATCCTTAATCAGTATATCCAGGAAAATTATGGAGAAGACGTTGCAAACACAGGTTTGGCACAAACTATATCATTATTACAATCACTAACTAGTATTAGCGATCAAGGAATATATGTAAATCTAACCAAATACCTAGAAACTCTAAGCAAGATATTGAACGATCCAGAACTACTCAAATACATAGAAGAATTAAGATCTGGCGAAATCCCAGATACAAAATATCTTCAGGACTTAATGACCTACATAAACGAGTTAGAAGTTACAACCCAAACCACTAAGACAAAAGTCTTGGAGACTAGTGAAGTAGAAGACACTATGATAGAAAACATAAGTATTTTCAATCCCTCGCTTCCACCACTTCCACAAGATAAATTCGGGAACGTTTTCTCGTTACCACAGATCACTATGCCTTCATTAATTATTGATGTAAATACACTGATCAGCATCGTTTTAGTAGTCACTATTTTTACTATGGTTTACTACTACAGAAATAGACTTGCAACTCTATTTACACCATTACGAAAGAGAATATTGTATGGTATTAATCAAGTAAGAACTACTCTTAAATATGGAAAACAAGATCTTGTAATAGAACTATACATTAAATGGTATAATTTAGTTAAAGCGATGGGTTATGAAAGGAAATCATATGAAACATTACGAGAATTTCTAGTAAGAATAACTGATAAGTCATTAGTAGACAAAGGAAGAATCGTAACTGAATTGTACGAGAAAAGAATCTATGGTGAAACAATGATTGATGAAGAACTCATAGACAGAGTTAAGAATGAACTAAAAGAACTAATAAGCTTCAAGGCGATGAAGCTATGAGACTTTTTCTATTTCTCTTTTTCCTGATAATAATCGCCGTTTTATCTACATTTTATGTACCTGCTTCATTACTCAGAATAGAAGCATCCATTTACAATAATACAGCTAGTCCCTACTGTATTGACTGGATGGGAACAAGTATATTCGTTAATATATTAAAGAATAACAATATAACGGTTGACATCGTGGATAATCCTAGTGATTTAGAGGATTCTCTTAAAATTGGTGGATTAGTAATAGTTATTGCACCAGATAGACTTATTTCAGATAACGATTCTATATTAATTAAGAAATATTTTGATAATGGAACAATAAGTATAGCAGTATTTGATGAAAATATTACATCAAATAATCTACTCAAGCTATTAGGCGTAAAAATAGATGGAAGATTATTACTAGATCCATATACTCCGGATTCTCCATATTATCCGATTTCGGAGATTAACTTAACGGGTTTTAGAGCATTTGTTAGATTGAATTGGGCAAGTTACATACAGAGAATGACTGCTCCAAATCTATATGATGTAATAGTTTTTTCGAAAACAATGGGAGTTGTGGATCGGAATAATAATGGGGTACTTGATCCAGATGAAATATCTGATTCTAACGCGATAAAGACATATACAACTGGCGTTATTATGGAAACACGGAATTCCACAATTATGATTTTCTCGGATAGTTACCCGTTGATTAACTCAGCGTTCATACATAATTATACATTAACAAACACTATAATGTATTACCTTATAGAGATTGCTAGAGAAAAGAACGGGCGCGTTATCTTCCCTAACTATTATTATCGTACTACAAGTATTGAAGCAACTGTACCCTTCCATTTTAGTACATTACTTCTTTTATTTGCTAATTTACTTCATTACCTTGATAACTTCTTGAACAACATAATTTATTCATCAAATTATATCTACATAGGATTTCTCACCCTGATGGTTCTAGCAATTACATTTCTACTAAGAAATATTCTTGGTATAACTAGTGTTGCAGAATACAAATCAACATCCTTGATTGAACAAGGTATATTGGTAGAGACACTTGCCACGAAGAATCTTAGAAATAAAAATGTATTGGAAAAACGTGAAAAAACAATAATACTAAATACTTGGAGAATATTGAAGAATGCATATACATTACTACGGAATATCGACATTGAAGAATGTATATCGAGGAAAAATTACAAGTTGCTTATAGAGCTTCGAATACTAGATGAACACGACTTTAAACAACTAGAGAAACTATATAAGATATACCTTAAAGCAGCTGGAAAGAAGAGACTACCAATAATATTTAATTGGAGAAAAACAGTTTTTAAGTACATAGCTGTCACAGAGTATTTTCTCAATAAAATAGGATGCAGTTTAATAAGAAAGAAAGGGTATAAGGATGCAGCCTACCTTGTCAAAAAACAGTTTTAATCCAGAATATGTAGCTGAAGTATCGAGAAGAATTATTGAGAATGTCTCTAAGATCATAGTAGGTAAGACAGATATAATCAAACAAATTCTAGTAACCCTCTACAGTGGTGGGCATGTATTACTGGAGGGTGTGCCTGGCGTTGCTAAGACGTTACTAGCAAAGACAATTGCAAGATCAATAGCCTTGACTTACTCAAGAATACAAGCAACACCAGATCTATTACCAAGTGATATTATAGGTACGATGATATTTGACCCCCGAATAAACGATTTCAAACCAAGAAAAGGTCCTATATTTGCAAACATTGTATTATTCGATGAAATCAATCGAGCAAGCCCAAGAACACAATCTGCACTCCTAGAAGCTATGCAAGAAAAACAAGTAACCATAGAAGGCGCTACTTTTAGGCTTCCCTCACCCTTCATGGTAATAGCAACTATGAACCCTATAGAGATGGAGGGAACATTCCCACTACCAGAAGCTCAACTCGATAGATTCCTAATAAAGCTGATAGTTGACTATCCCTCTTACGATGAAGAAAAAGAGGTACTAAGGAGAATTCATACAATAGAAAAATTCCATGTAGAACCAGTTGCATCAGCAACTGACATTCAAATAATACAGTCAATGATACAGAATGTAACAGTTAGCGAGGAAATACTCGACTATATACTTAATATAGTTAAAGCTACTAGAGAACACCAACACGTAAAACTAGGTGGTTCTCCACGTGCATCAATAAGCTTATTGCTTACAAGCAAAGCATTCGCTCTCATAAATGGTAGGTCGTATGTAGTACCAGATGATGTGAAATTTATGGCCAAGCCTGTTCTAAGACATAGAATAATCATCAAACCGGAAGCAGAGTTTGAAGAAATAACCCCAGACCAAGTAATAGACGAAATATTAACAAAAATACCCGTTCCAACACCAGGGGTTCCTACTTGATAAATGATGAACATATCCAAGATGTTTCGGCGACACCTAATGTTGTGATAATAATACTTATACTGAGCTTACTTGCTGGAATAGATATTGTCTTGAATAAGACTATAACCATACATACTCTTATCATAATGTCTATTGGTTTTTCACTAATACTCGCTACAAGGATCTTAGTTGAACTCTCAAGCAGACAGATTTACAGATTACGAATAAAAAGAAAAATCTTGGATCCTGCCATTGAGAACGAGCCCATAAGGATAAAGATCACAATTGAAAATAAAGCAAACATCCCCCTACTAAAAGCAACTTTGAACGACATTTATCCTGGAATATTCAAGAAAATCAAAGGATACAGTAGAATCACGACATTTATTTTACCAGGCGAAAAAATAGAGTTTATATACATGGTAAAACCTGTTATTGGCATACATGAATTTAAAGGAATAGAAGTAATAGTAAGTGATCCATTGAATCTGTTCAACTATAAGACAATTATCAATCCTGAACGAAGAGTAATTATGGTTAAACCAAGGCCATTATCTATGCCTAAGAAACTACCATTAATATATACTCAGAGAGGACTGGGGACAGGAAAAGCACGGATAAAAGGTATAGGACAAGAATTCTGGGATCTGAGAGAATATAATCCTGGTGATGACTATAGATTCATCGATTGGAAAAGCTATGCTAGGCTAAGAAAACTATACGTTAAAGAATTTGAGAGGGAAGCTAATCTCAGTATTATATTCATAATTAATGCAACTATGGAGTCTATGAGAGGTATCTTAGGAGAGACCCCATTAGAGTATATGGTTCGATTAGTCGCTGGATTATCTAATGTTCTCATCAAAAGAGGTGATTGGGTAGGTGTAGTAATCAGATCTGATAAAGTACTACGATCGGGGTATGGTAGAGGAATTAGTCACTTTTATCGAATAATAAATACATTATCAATGATCAAGTGGGGAAAGTATCAACCTGTACAAACACTCGAAGAAACTATTCTAAGAGAAACAATATTGTTACCAAGGAGAACAAAGACACTGTTCTTTATCTTGACAAGTTCGCTTGAACCAAGTGAAATAGATGAGATTGTAAGAGCTTATCATAAACTCTTAATCCATAACCACTTAATGTACATCGTCTACCTTGTACCAGAACTCTTTGAGAAAAAGGCTCTGAAGGGTTTAGATGCAGGAATATATTCTGCATTAATTTTTGATAAACTTGAGAAAACAATAGACATTAACAAATTGTTATCAAAAAGAGGAATAAAGACAGTTAGTGTTGGACCCGACGATATATATACTTCTGTATACGGATTGATCGAGAAATATAGAGCAGTGATAACATGAAATTCAAACCTACAACGCTATTAACAAAAATTAAAAAACCAGCATATTTAGAGAAGATGCTATTAGCACTGTTAAATATTATTCCCGAATACTACTTTATTCAATGGAGTATGGGTATAAATGATCAATACATTAAGCTAGGTATTGTGGCATTAGCAATAGTTTGGCTATATGGAATATTATCAAAGAACATATACTACATTGGATTCACATATGTGACTACTTCTATCATACTCGTAGCTTATAATCACGATATTGGAGCAATTTTTACTATGTGTTTAGTTTCTTCTATTTGGTTTATGTTCTCAATTACGATAGTATCATATATCTTCGAAAAAGGGCATGGTTTTAATAGGGTTTTTTCTATTAAAGGCGTATTAATTACGATGTTGTTACTCGCCTTAATATATGGTGCTTATCTATATACTGCATATTACATAGCAAATCTTGCATACAATGCGTATATGTACATTATAAGCATAACACCACGGATATTTCAGGGGTTCTACGAAGCTTTTATCACAACACGAATAGGTTCAATAATTCTACTCCTGTATTTTGTCTTCATAGTCTACTACGTACTTAACGATTATATTACTCTACTGATAAGCGATACTGTTGCCCTGAACAAAAAATTTGCGATTAATAGAATTATCAGTACCTTGCGTAACGAGGCTAAAAACATATACATAGGAAAAGACTCCTTCCAAAAATTATTTGTTAGATCATTTTTCTTCATAATAATGTTCTACCTATATGGTATGACCTATCCATTATACAGAAACTTCTATAACTTTATTCACCAACTTATAACATATCTATCGTTGCCAGAATATTCAGTTATTCTTGCTTGGCTCGGATTACTCAATATTGTATCTTATATTGTATACAAGATCATTTATTCGAGAATAATATCTGTAGTAAAACCATCTATTTCAAGGGAAAGGAATGAATTAATTAAAACATTACAACCCTCAGTTTGGAGACCCTTTTACGTATTTTTATCTGTACTCGTATTTTATGTAACAATTATAGCGGTGACATCACCATCAGAATTAAGCAGTATAATTATGAGATCACTGGGATTGAGTAAAAACATTAATGTTATCTATCAAAATAAATTCCTAAGACTCTTAACAAATATGTTCATAGATTACTCTTACTATTTAACTCAATGGGTTCAAACCTATATTCTATATATTGATGAAGCATATAGGATATTAACAGGATTAGTGAAAGACATGATTGAGTTCATATGGGGATAAACTTGTCTTCAAGAGATATTTTAGCACCAGTAATCGGGTTGATCCTAGTAGGCTTTAGTATTTATGTATTTCTATGGTCTTTACAACTAATGATCTACAGGGATGTACCAAGTAGTTTACTGGGAGCATTAATTGGTTTTGTTTCATTAAGTGCTGGTGAATCGTTGATTAGAACATGGAGTCTTGGAAGATATGTTGCAAAAGAAGAAGAATCCGCCAGGGGTTCAGCATAGCACATCGCACCCCCTCGAATAGGGGTGCTAGCCAGCGGCAGGGCTTCTTCATCTATGGAATTATATATCATTGTAAACTTTTTATCTTTTATACTAGTGGTTTTATAATAGTTATCGATAAAGGTGTGAGTACATGGTTGACGGTAAACTGTTAAAATTCATTGATAGAAAGATTAATGGAGATCTAATATATACATCTGCATTACCAAATACAAAGCTTGGAGGATTAATGCCATCCAGACAAACAATACCACTGAGCTTAGTTCATCCAAAGAATGCCGAGTTAGAATATGCTTTACTAGAAATAGGAACAATAACACCTAGTCAAAACATTCAATGGAGAGTAAAAGTAAACGGAATAAGTGTTACCAAGGAGTTTCACCCTCAAACAATATGCCCAGCTGGCAGAGATCTCTTTGCAAAATCAGTATATGATATTACGAGCATACTTAAAACACCAGAAAGCCTCAGAAAAAAGAGAGCTAATATTACATTCAAATTAGAAGGTGGCGAATCAATAATAATAGAACACCTCTCTATTCTAGCAATATATAGAAGTGAAGAAGCTGAAGGAAACGTGACTTTTCTTAGTGGTACATTAAGTTTGAAACCCGGAGAAGAAACAACAATAAACCTTAACTATAGTGGACAAAACAACATATTCAGAACAACCTTGTACATGCCAAGCAGCATAGCCTTGGGCAGTATTGTGATCAATGGTAATGAACTAATAAAAATAGAAAATATTCAAGGAATCGATGAACTGTACTTGGAATTACCAGAAAGTCTCAATGAAATAACAAATATAACCATAAGACACAATGAGGCTACAACGACTTATTATCCAAAAGAAATGCGTCTATCAAACATACTTATATATAGCATTAAATATAATGCACCGAATCTAGTAATTGAGGGTTTAGATAAAGAATATGAGATCACTAAGGACAATAATGAAATAACCTTGAACATCACGAATAAAGGAACATCAAAACCAGATAATGCATTGATTGTAGTAATGAGCCTAGG
>JAGHDU010000087.1 GCA_021159785.1 Staphylothermus sp.
CATTATTACTGCATAGAGATCGGGGCTGGTCTTGGTACGTTATCGTATTACTTAGGAAATGTTAAGAGAAAATCCTGTATACATTATGAAGTTGACGAACATTTATGTAAAGTAGCAGTAGAACTATTAAATCCTAATAGTGTTCTTATCAGAGGAGATGCCCTACTATATGATTGGGATGTAGAAGAAATAGTCTCTAATGCACCATATCATATTACATCAGATATTATTGTGAAAACTGCAAAGAGTAACAGCATCAAAAAGGCTGTTTTTGTTTTCCAAAAAGATGTCGTTGATAGATTGAATGCAAAACCTAGAACAAAGGAGTATGGGAGAATAACTATTCTTGTCCAACTATTATTTAACATTGAACCAGGACCAGTTTATCCACCATCATATTTCTATCCACGTCCAGAAGTTTCCTCTCAATTAGTTGTTTTTACAAGAAAGAGACCATATGATGAATTAATTTCTAAGCTAGAGGAAGTTACCAAGAAACTATTTAGTAAGAGGAGGAAGAAAGCACTAAAGGTAATTAAAAAAGATCTTGGACTCGGAGAAGATGAGCTAAGGAAGCTAGGAATAAGTGAAGATAAACGAGTTTACGAATTAACACCAGGTGAATTATTACGAATCGCGGAGATGCTGTAAGATATAATTTTGAAACAGGATTTGCACGAATATATGTATTTACAAATGTCTATGAACCAAGTGATGATACTTGGCTGTTATTAGAATCTCTTGAAAAACTTAATGGTAGAAAATATAGTGTTTGTTTAGACCTTGGTAGCGGGACTGGTATTGTCGGAATTTTTCTCTTAAAGAGCAATATCTGCGAACGAGTCTTCTTTGTAGATATTAATGAATATGCCTTAGAGAATACTGCTTACAACATTGCTTATAACAATTTATGGAGTAGAGGGATTGTTATCGGTAATGATAGTGGTGAGTGCTTCAAAGAACATATTTTTGATCTAGTGGTGTCTAATCCACCTTATCTCCCTGGTGTTCCGAAAGACTTATATGATAAAGCATTGTTGTCTGGTCCAAAAGGGTTTGAAACAATTACTAATTTCATTGATTCTGTTTCAAAAATTATTAAGCGTGGTGGATTGTTTTTCCTTGTCTATTCCTCACTATCTAATCCGAGTGTTATTGAAGAATATTTATCTATGAAGGGATTCAGTATTATAAATAAGTCTTCTAAGCATTTCTTTTTCGAGGATATAATTGTAGCGGAGGCTGTTAAGAAGTGATTATCAGAGTAGTACTGGTTGGCATCGAGGGAGCTGTTAATTTAGGATTTATTGCTAGGACTTGTGTTAATTTTGGCGTCGATGAACTCTATATAGTTAAACCAGTAGCTGATCTTAATGAAGCACTACGATATGCTGCTAAAGCATCTGATTTCTTAGCAAGAGCTAGGGTCGTTGATGATCTTAGTGAGGCTTTAAAAGACTCTGATCTTGTTGCAGCCACTACAGCTAAAGGTTATAGTGTTGGCGATGTTGTTAGACAAGCTATTCCACTAAGAGACTTCGTGGAAATGATTAGTGGAAGAGTTAATAGATTATCTGTATTGTTTGGTCGTGAGAGCACTGGTTTAACTAGAGAAGAACTTAGTAAAGCGGATATACTTGTTACTATACCTGCAAATCCTGAGTATCCTGTGCTCAACGTCAGCCAGGCAGTTGCTATTGTATTATGGGAGTTGTGGAATATTCGTCAGTTACAAGCAAGTAATATCCCTCCTGTTGCGAATAGAGAAGATATTGAGTTTATCTTGGAGCTCATAAATAGGATCTCTAAGAAAGTACTTGGCGTTGATGAGAAAGTTGAAAGGTTAGCCGAGATCTGGAAGAAAGTTCTGTATAGGAGTAGACTTAGTGCTTATGAAGCACGTTTAATCACGTATTGGTTAAGGAAGATCGAGAACAAACTAGAGATGAAATAATCTTCTCGTTTTACGGATAAATTATTGTTCCTGTATTTTCTCCACGTAGTATTCTGAAGATGTTCTCAGGTTGCTTATAATGAGTTATATGTATCGTTATGTTGCTTCTCTCTGCTATGTCCAATGCTCTTATGTCTATTAGTGCATATTCTCCTGGTAATTGTTGTTGTTTTAGTATTTTCTTCAATTCTTCTATCTTAATCTTCTCGATTGGTTTTGCATCTGGATATTTTCTGGGATCTTTGTCATATACTTTATCGATTGCAGAGAAATCTATTATTTCATTTACACCTAGTGCTTCTGCTACTTCAAGTGCTACTGAAGCCGTTGATTGTCCCGGTATTAAGCCACCCAGGACTACTACTTTGTAATCATTTCTTATTCTCAGTAGTTCCTCGAGCGTTTTCACTGGTTCTGGGTATGCATGGGGTTGTAATGATGATATTAGTAGATAGCTGTTTAGTCTTGAGACCATTATGCCTATGGTATCTAACCAGTAGTTAGAGTTAACTGATAACTTCCTTGCTTTATTGATGTATTCGCGTGCTATCTTACCGCCTCCACATATTATAAATAACCTGTATTTTTCGAGGAGTTGTTTGAATATTTCAATATATTTCTGTAATAATTCATCGTTATCTGTAAACAATTTACCAGTGATCTTGATTACTAGTTCTTTACTCATTCGCTTATTCACCCTCAAAAATATATAGGATGCCACGGTAATAATTTAGATTCGGCTTTTAAATCATTTATTTAAAACCGTAGTGGTGCTTAGTGATTTGTGTGGAATCATCGGGATAGTTGTTGCAAATAAGAATACACAATATAGTCCTGGAACAATGGTTTATCGTGGTTTATTAAGGCTTGAGTATAGGGGATATGATTCAGCTGGAGTTGCTTCAATATGTGATAACAAACTTGTTGTTTTGAAGGGTAAGGGAAGAATAATTGATCTTGAGAGGAAACTTGGTTTTTCAAAAATATGTGGTTCAACCGTGATTGGTCACACTAGATGGGCTACTCATGGTGCACCTAGTGATATCAATGCTCATCCCCATACTGATTGTAGTAATCGTTTCGCAGTTGTTCATAATGGCATTATTCAGAACTATTTGGATCTAAAGAAGTCGTTAATTAGTAAGGGACACGTATTTAGGAGTGATACTGATACAGAGGTTGTTGCACATTTAGTTGAGGATTATTACAATGTTTTGAACAGTGTTTACGATTCATTCAAGCAAGCTGTAAAACTTCTTGAAGGTAGTTATGCTTTATTACTGATATCTATTCACGAGCCTGATAAGATATTCTTTGCTAAGAAAGACAGCCCGCTCATTATTGGTTTGGGTAATGGTTTTAATGTTTTGGCTAGTGATATCCCTGCTCTCCTAGAGTATACTAAGAGAATCATTACTGTTAGAGATGGTTGGATTGGTTATATAAGTGGTAATAGTGTTTACATTGAAGACTTTGATGGAAACATTATTGATTGGAGTAAGTATGTTAGAATTATTAATTGGAGTATTGGTGATGCTGTAAAGGCTGGGTATCCCCATTATATGTTGAAAGAAATTCATGAACAACCAAGGGCTTTAAAGGATACATTCTATGGTGTTAGTAAAGATGAAAATATTGCACGTGTTGTCGACTTGATTCTTGATGCTGAAAAGGTTTTCATTACTGGTGCTGGTACTAGTTTTCATGCATCGTATTATTTTGCCTTAGCGTCCAATATTTTGGCAGGCGTCATGGTTTATCCATTCATAGCCAGCGAATTCGAGTCATATGCGCCAGTTGTTAGTGATAGGGATTTATTGATTGTTGTAAGTCAAAGTGGCGAGACAATGGATGCCTTGAAGGCATTGAGGGCTTTCAAGGAGAGAGGTGCTAAGATAGTGGCTGTAAGTAATGTTGTTGACTCAGCTATTCCCCGTGAGAGTGACATAGCTATTTATACGAGAGCTGGGCCCGAGATAGGTGTTGCAGCTACGAAGACTTTTACAACACAAACCCTTGCATTAGCATGGGTCGCCGTGGCTTTAGCTAGATCATCTGGTAGGATTGGAGAAGGTGAAGTCAGAGAATACTTTGATATACTAGGGAATGCTTCAAAATTAGCATCTGAAACGATTTCCATTACTGAGTATGCCGCGAAGAGATTATCGGAATGGCTCCATAGAGTAAATAGTGCCTACTATTTGAGTAGGTGGATTGGAGTCCCAGTTGCTATGGAGGGAGCTTTAAAACTTAAGGAAATAGCCTATATACATGCTGAGTCCTATCCTGCTGGGGAATCCAAGCATGGTCCTATAGCTCTTGTCGAAGAAGATTTTCCCGTCATATTTGTTGTTCCGAATAATGAGGAGGTTGAAAAACTATTGCTTGGAAACATCAAGGAAATGAAGGCTAGAGGGGCAGTAATTATTGGGGTAGCTCCCGAGGAATCTAGTCTAATAGATGAAATGGATTATGTCTTCACTGTACCAAGAACACATTGGTTGTTAACACCTATTACACATACCCCTCCACAGCAACTACTAGCATATTATACCGCTGTTAGGAAAGGATATGATCCGGATAAACCCAGGAATTTAGCTAAAACAGTTACTGTTGAGTGAATGTTTTATGAATAAATACTCGTTTAGAGAAAAGAACACACAGTTAGTGTGGTGATTAACCAAGTTGAAAAACATAATTCTTGCAGCTGGCAAAGCTAAGAAAGAGCTAAGCGTCCTTATCCCACCCGGGAAGAACAAAGTTCTATTAAGAATACTCGGGAAACCAGTAATATATTACCCTCTACGTAGTTTACAAGAAGCTTCCGGTAAAGAAACAATAATAGTGTATAGAAGGGGCGAAGAACAAGTAATTGATGAAGCAGGAAAATACTCCAAACATCCAATAGTACCCATCGCACAGGAGAAAGGCGAAACAATTAGAGACGCCATATTAGTAGCTAGCAAAGAATTAGAAAAAGAAAACCACTTCTTCCTAGTATTCGGAGACATAATAATAGAACCCGAGGCACTAATAAGACTATACAATACACACTTAACCGAAGAACCAGATGCAACAATACTACTAGTACCATACGACCCAGAATATGCTGAAACATATGGTATAGCCACCATAGACGAAGAAGGATATCTAACAAAAATACTGACAAATACATCGGCAAATAAACCAAAATACATCATAGGAGGAGCATATATCCTACCCAACCACATACTAGATCTCCTCGAGAAAAACATGAATCTACCAGAAG
Source organism: Staphylothermus sp. (assembly GCA_021159785.1). Classification (GTDB taxonomy): domain Archaea; phylum Thermoproteota; class Thermoprotei_A; order Sulfolobales; family Desulfurococcaceae; genus JAGHDU01. The sequence continues at coordinate 5,223 of JAGHDU010000087.1, forward strand.
CCATTAATCAATTAATACAAGAAGGCGCCAAGATAAAAACCGTATTATGGACAGGAACATGGATCGATATAGGTTATCCAGCAGATTTACTAGAAGCAGATTACGCATTACTATCTATGGTAAAATCATCCATTATTAGTGATAAAGCAGAAATTGAACCAACATCAACTATTATCGGACCAGTAATTATTGAAGAAAACACATATATTGACCACCACGTATTGATAAAGGGACCAGTATATATTGGTAAAAACAGCTTCATAGGTGCACACAGCTTCATAAGACAATACACTGACATAAATAATAATGTCAGAATAGGAGCATATAACGAAGTAAAGAAATCAAATATACAACCATATACATTATTAGATAGTTACGTATACTTAGCAGATTCAATAATAGGAGAAAACAGTATTATTGGAGCATATACAATAACCCTAAACGTACTAGAATCAAAAATGAAACCACCAAGAATAAGAAAACACTTAGTCAGCCCACCCAAGAAAGAAGTCAAAAAACTAGGCGCCATTATAGGATACAATACAAAAATAGGAACAAAAACAACAATATACCCAGGAAAAACAATAAAACCAGAATCAATCATAGAACCAAATGGAATACTGAAATAAAGATCTAGAAACAAATATCAAAATGATCTAAAATATTACTGATCGAAAACGATCCATTTAGACAAACCCCAAATCACCTAGATGAAACCAAGCAAACAGCCCGGGATTCGTAGCGA
>JAGHDU010000212.1 GCA_021159785.1 Staphylothermus sp.
CCTATATGTATATTAAATGGTACTTTAACGGGATCAAATGATCTAACAATTTTTGAAAAGAACCCATCTTCATCTACTACAATCAATCCCTTACAATTATTTGTGCATTCAATAATACTTCCCTCGGATAATGTAATGATCGGTTTTCTAATCGCACCAGTAAAACCACTCCTAGAGCCATGTATTTTAATAGTATAGATGGATTTCTCTAGTATTTCCGCCATATATTTTAGACCTGGTGTAAAAAGACCTTGTACTACAAATGTCTTCTTATCAGTTCTAAAATTATTTCGATGACCAATAGCCATGTCTACCTTACTATATCTGAACTCACCAAAGCCATATGTTCTCTTCCCACCTAACCCAATTTCGCTAACTAGTTTTAATGCGTCTTCGACATCTTTCAGTGAGATACATTTTTCATCAACAATCTCGACTCCCATGATGAGGGGCTTGTAGTATTGTATTAATCCTATATAGTATGGGTTGGAGGCATTGGTAACTCTATCAATGATGTTTTTAGGCCGAATTATTTGTTCAGCTATATAGATTGTTTTTTCTACGACACCTTTCTCAATTATTATGTTTCCGTGTAATCTATCAGTTTCTATTATTTCATAGGTTCTCTTGTCACATTGTATCTCAATATTGTTGCACGAATCCATATCTTCGCATATGATCTGGCATTTATTAAGTTCTTCATTAAAGAAATAGGGTGTAGCTAAGTTTACTCTCTTTAGAGCTCTTATAATTCTATTATAGATCCTTGGATAATGAATTATTTTATTTGTGATATTACGGGATAGAAATACGTGTACTCCATTGATCCAATATAGTGGGTGTTTTGAGTATATGTATGGGGACGGTGTTGTTACTCTAAATGACGACGCTACATTGATCAGTGTTTCGTCATCTAATTTTGGTTCAAGTTTGCCGAGCATTATAAGAGCATTCATTATTGCTGCATGTAGAGTCGTTGAATGTAATCTTGTAGTAACAGATTCAATGCCTACTCCTCTCTCACCTATATGAACTGGTGTTGTAAATTCTAGTTTGTACCAATTTATCATTTATTGCTCCACCAAAATCCTTAAGAGTATTTATAGACGTGTTATTTTGATAGGTTGCTGGTTATTCTTGAAAATAATTCTTTTCTTTTCTCATTATAAGTTGCTGTATTGGGCAATTTACCGATTTCAATTTCAGGAACAATACCTAGGTAATAACTATTAGGTCTAAGTACAATTTCAATATCTTTAAACTCTACTTTTCCATATCCACGTGTACCGCTTCCACCTAGGTAAGTGTCTTCTACAAGCTTCATGCCAGTGAATAATAAGTCCAAGTATTCTCTAAGCTTTTTAGCATTCTCTTCAAAATCTATGTCAAAGATAAGTATCTTGAATTCTCCTTCAAATTCTATATCTGGTCTCACTCTAACAATAAACCTTGGATCAGCAGCACTAGTTATTCTATCAATTCTATTCTCTGATTTTTCTTCAAGAAAGTCCTCTTTGCTTACTATACCCTTCATGCTATAAAGTTTTGAGATGAATTCAGTTGATGGATATATATCCTCAACGATAAGTCTTGTCGGTGCAATTTTAGAAGCAATTTCCTTAGCTTTATCCTGTGGTATTCTCTGCAACTGTATTGATGGTGACCCAAATAAATTATCCAAGGCATGATCTGGATCTTTGCAAGCTTTTTTGTTGGGTGAGAAGTCTCTAACATGCATGTATATTTTCCCATCAAAGTATAATTCGGCCCCCTCATATTGCTCTAGTAGGGAACGCATTCTTCCTCTTAGGCTTGAACCTGGAATATATGGTACATCGGCGATTATCTCAGTTACCATTTTATTATTACTGGTTTTCAATATGTATTTCTTTTTGGTTATCATGGGCTCAATATCAGTCCCACCAATGGAGGCCTTTGCTAGTGGTGAACGTATGAGTAGTCCTGTCTTATTATATAGCTTGTACTTTATAACTAGGATGCCTAGGAGCTTCCTAATAATAATAGGAAGAGTTGAATCTGGGGTTGCCACGTGGTTTCACCTAATTATTTTCTAAACTTATCATAATGAAAAGCTACAATTCCATCAATGATTAATTTAAGGGCCTCAGTTTGGATACGAATTTTTTCAAGGTCTTCTTTACCTCTATAATGCTCAATACTTCTTACCAGCTCCGTTATTACTCTATATAGGCCGTCCGCTAAATCCCTATTGATGAGATTTCTTTTCTTCTGATACTGTATTAGTAATCCTATTTTAGTTAACTCCGCGACAATGTTAAGAAAAACTTTTTGATCAATGGATTCGGGACTTTTACTCGAAATAACTGATAATATTCTCTCTATTACGTCTGTTAATAATGAATGTATTTTCCTATAAGATGACATAGTTGTTCCATAAACTCTAATCTGCTGTAATTGTTCTAGTGCACGTGAATACTTACCATACAAGAAGTCATTATATATTCTTACAAGATATGACAAGTCAGCCACCTATTTCGATGGTATTAATAC
>JAGHDU010000121.1 GCA_021159785.1 Staphylothermus sp.
GGTTTATTCAATTAATCTACACCATTTCTTTCATTAGGATTATGATGAGAAACGCGAGTATTAAGATTACTGTAAGACTTATACTTATAACAGGGTTCGTGAATAGACTTGATAAAAATATTGAGGGATATCCTAGTAGTGGTATAGAAAAGACATATTTACCCACATAATTATTGTTTGTTACGATCCATGGATCTATATTTTTATTTGCATCACCTTTAGTTAAAATTGTATATGTCTGGTTGTCTACTCTATACACTCTATGAAGAATTATTTTATCTTCATATGTAAAGGCGATTATATCGCCTTTGTTGACTTCGTGGTCGTTTATATCAATAAATACTAGATCTCCACGGTTAATTGTAGGACTCATACTGTTACTAACAATAGCTAATCCCCGGAAACCTATTAAAAAACTAATCATGAAAATAATTGCTGCAACAAAAAATATTTTGCTCAGTATACTGAACATAGCACGTATAACTTCTCTAAATCTACTTAAAAGAACGTATTCATTGATATGTTTAATATCAGCGTTCATTGTATTGAAATAATAAAATACTAGAAACTGCGTAAAGATAATAAATGATTCTAACATATATTTTATGGCTCCCATCACATTTAATAAGATCGGTGATATTGAAAAAAGAAATATATTAAGTATTGAAAGAACTAACTGGCTCTTAAAACCACGAAAATAACCTATTATAGTCAACACTGTACTATTAATGAATAAAACAAGGATCTCAGGTAAATAACCGATACTAAAGGTTATGAGCTTACTTAATGTAATTGAAAATAGCAACATGATTATACTAATAATCAATAATTTTGCCGACGAAAATCCTATTCCAACATATCTATCTAATAATACTCTTCTCAAAACCTCTATTGAAGCAGCCTGTGTTGTTTTATACACAAGAAAAATAATATATTGCATCGGAAGAACTACCATGATATTAAGACCAAATCCAACTAGAAATCCTGTAAAAACCCATAATATAAACGTAGTAAAAATAATTACGTATAAATCTCTCCCCACTTCACCAGTATATCCAAGCTTGTCCCCAAACACCCCATAAATAATGAGCACAAACGAATAAGCAATTAATGGAATAATATATAGAGATAAACCATATAAAATATTTAAGTTAATTAAAACAGTTGGAATTACTAAAAGTATTCCTAATAAAAAATAATACTTTATCATTTCCGTTATGTCTCCGCATACGAATTATATTGGATAATATAAATAGGTAATAGAATAACCTAATAAAAAATATTTGGGTTCGGACCTAGCAATATTCTGGTTAACCAATTGGACCGCTATTATATTCATTCCATTGTACAACATCAAGACTAAGATATAATACTAAGTTAGCGTTCTGAGGAGCGTCTTGTAATACAGTTAAGTCAAGACTAATATCAGCTGATTGACAAGGGTGGAGTTGTACTCCGAAGTTGTCTCCCCACCATATAAGCGTATCGTTTTTCCCATCTCCATTTAGATCTACTTCTACTCCCTGTTGTAATTGATTCTCGTTTATTTCATAATAGTAGGTAGAGTCTGTTCCATTGCTTATTGTTAATCTCCATATCTTAAATGGAATTTCACCATTGTTATGTATTTTGAACGCTACGTGGGTATAATACCATGGATAAACGTTGTGAAGTTCTATCCTTAATGTATCTTTGTCTCCATCTCCATCACTGTCAATTAAAGTAACATTTGTGCATCCTACATCTTTATCCAACTGAATACTACCAGGTTGCGGAAGATTTGTAGCATTCCAATCATTTCCTGCGAAGTGTCCATATCCCGGTTGTAGTCCACAAGCATCCATATAAGTTAATGTACCATCTACAAATTCGGCGTCGAGTTCACCAGTTGATGCATAGGTATTAACTTTTAGTGTATCATACCACATTGCCAGTGTTACTACTGCTGATGCAGCTAGTGCTATTGCTAATAGTCCAGCTATTACATGCTTAAAATTATGATTCATATTTAATACACCTACGAGTTACGTTTAATGGGTTTATTTAAAAAACAATACAATTAATCATGTCTTATCCTATTCACTTTTGATTACTGAGTTTAAACTTCATTCCACTGTGCGAATGTTAATTGTAATTCGAATGAATACGTTGAGGCCTCATTTGCAGCTTGTAACACAGTTATTTCTAATATGTATGTCCCGTTCTCATTTGGATGTATCTGGGTATCTGATGGTATTATCAAATTAACATCTAATGCTTCCGCGTCTACACCTGATAATTGATGATCATATAGTTTAACTGGTATAGAACCTATGTTGTCTACTACCATCATTATATTAACTGTATAACCTGGGTATGCGTTTACTAATGTCACATTTAACTTAATGACATTGCCATCGTCGATAGTTTCTGGTTCCACATAACAAGATGCTACGTCCTTTCCTTCATCATTATTGAATCCCGGTGCCTGTGGGTCTGGTCCTGTATCTGAGCAATACCAATCACTCCATTCTACTTTGACTTCTCCTGTATCAATATAAACGTTCGTCCTTAATGTCTCGCTCCACATTGCCATTGCTGTTCCAAATCCTACTAGTATTACTGCTAACATGATTATTCCGAATATTTTTCCTATGGCTTTCACGTTTTTACACCTTAGGTTAGAGAATAGACAGCATTTATTAATAA
>JAGHDU010000048.1 GCA_021159785.1 Staphylothermus sp.
CTACGTCACTCTGAGGTAACTCTTCTCTCAGCTTTGTATATGCAGCGTAAATTGTTGCTGATGTTGGCTCTACTATGAATCCTTTTTGGAATAATTCGCTTAAGGCTTTCCTTATGTCAGAGTTGCCTACTAGGATTATTTTTCCTCGGAATCTTTTCAAGTAGTGAACTATAGTGTTTATTCTTGGAGGATTAGCTACGAGTATACCATCGGCAAGTTCGGATTTTTCACCTTCTTTCTTTGCTCCATAAATTTTCTCGTACACAGGTTGAACGCTGTATCCTTGGACAGCGATAGGTATTGGTACTTTATTTATTATGCCAATTTTTTTCAAATATTCAAATCCGTGAAGTACTCCTAGAAATAATCCGCCAGAACCCACTGGTATAACTATATAATCAGGTACTCCGTATTCTTCGAAGATTTCGAAGGATATAGTGGAAGCACCAATAATATAGAAGTAGCTCCAAGTGTGTGCTACATAATAGGAGTTTTCTACATATTGTAAAACAATATTACTTGCACCTGTTCTTGTAGGGGCTTCTACGATTTTACCACCTAGTAATTGAACTAATTTCTTCTTGCCGATAGGGGCATATGATGGCATGATAATGGTTGCTTCTAAACCATAAACTTTAGAATAAAGAGTCACTGAAATTCCAGTGTTGCCACTAGTATCTTCTACTACATTTCTGTAATTCATTAAATAGGCATAAGTTATAGACAATAGTGTTCCGCGATCCTTAAAGCTTCCCGAGGGATTCATATATTCTAACTTATAAAGCAGCTTATGTCGTCCATTTTCATCAATAATAAGTGGTGTACCACCTTCGCCCCGTGTCTTAATTGGTTTAAACGGAAAGTACGATGAATATCGTAGAAACCTATTTCCTCTTGGTTCAAACACTTCTTCATACTCTATATCTAAGGGATTCCCACACTTTGGACATTTCCAGTAATACTTATTCCATATACTTTCCTTGAAACCACATTTTGGACAAAACCAATGGGCAGTTCTCTCACTCATGTTAACACCTACTATATGGTTTACTTATATCTTAGATTCAAGTATAAGCTCGATAAGATTTTTGGCACCATTACCTTTAATATCTGGGGGCGGTTTTACCTTATTTATAGTATCTAGTATAGTTTCTGGATCTGGATCAACTAATACTTTGGCGTTAACCTTCTTAGAGAATAGTACAATGTCTTGAAAAGTAGCTGCTGAAGACCATTCGGGGTTCCAGTAAATAACTATAGGCTTCTTATATGTAACAGCTGCTTCTAGTAAAGTAACACTAGTATGGCCGACAACAATACGCGCTCCTGCAATCCATTTATCTATGTCAGGGTCAAAATCAAAGACTATCCAATCGGGTCTTAACTTTTTATAATGTTCTGGGTTCAAACGACCTGTTTGTAACACCACGTTCGTTAAAGGTGTTTTGACGAGGTTATCATATAATTCTTTGTCTCCTTCAAAGCCTCCAATGACGAGAATATATCCTTTATCTTCAATTCTGTATTTTCTTTTCTTTACAATCGGACCCACAACAATACCTTTCTTGTATAATCTTTTCTGCTCTTCCCAATGAAGTATGGGTATAGCTATTGTTTTTGCTAATAAGCTTACAGTTTTCCCACGTGTAACGAATCTATCATGACTTTCTATAGCAAGGATTTTTGCATGATTTTTCTTAACCTTAGCTATTATTGCTGGAAGTATTGAGTGATTACTGCCGCTTGCTATAACATAGTCGTATTCTTTGATTCTTTTAATTGATTGTATAAGTGCGATTGGGAAATTACACAACATTTTATAATATCTTTCATAAGGCTGTCTAAGCTTTTTAATACAGAAAATGTTATCAACGTAATCTTCTAAGAGTTTTTTAGACCACTTATCTTGACATGGGATTACAGCATCGAGTTTGAAGGAATAATCTTTTTTATATTCACTAAATCTCTCAGCTAATGCTCTACAATATCCTGTATGACCACCACCACTAGCAATTAGCAATACTCTCTTTTCAGCCAACTAGTCCATCCTCAATTGTACAGGTATTTATGTCTTCAAGATATGGTTTAAAGTCAAGAAAATATTGTTATAAATAAATTTTATGAAGTTATTGTAATTAAAAATTAGGTGATTATGTATTATTAGAACCCGATAAAGTCTTCTGGCTTTTGTGGCTCTGGTTTTAATCCTTTTCTTTCTCTAATCTTTCTAACGAGGTCCATTAGCATTGAGTCTGGTACTGGCGCCCATCTGCTGAATTCTTGTCCCCATATCGCTTTACCTGCCGTAGCGCCTCTTAGTTGCTCTGCTAAGTCAAATGTTTCTGCTACTGGGATTTCAGCAATGATCCTGACTACTGGGCCTTGTTGAAGTACCTGTAATATTCTTCCACGTTTCTTCGTGATGATTGTTGATATGTTTCCGAGGTATTCCATTGGGGCTTTTATATCTAGTTTCTGAATTGGTTCTAATAGTGTTGGTCTAGCTGTTAGCATTCCTGCGTAAATAGCATTTCTTACAGCAGGATATATCTGTCCTGGACCACGGTGGGCAGGGTCTTCGTGAATTATAGCGTCGTGGAGTATTATCTTAACGCCTCTAACTGGTTCCATTGCTAATGGTCCTTCGCGCATTGCCAGTCTGAATCCTTGGATGATGGTATCTTTTACTTCGCGTAAATGTTGTACACCCGTTGTTAAGTCTACGAATACATTTATGTTTTCATCGATAGCCCATATTCTTCTTGCTTGGTCGGTTGGCCATCCAGCTTCTTCACGTAAGATCTTAGCTCTCTGTTTCGGATCAATATCTTCTGTAATTATTCCATCGTGTATTAGCTGTATGGTCTTCTCATCTAGTGGCTCAACACTAATGTATAGTTTGTTGTGCTTGTTGGGTGATTTACCTTCGAATACCTTGCTCTTGTCTCTTATGCTTTCACGGTATACAATTATTGGTGGTGAGGCTTCAACTTCTAAACCATAGTTTTCTTTAAGGAATGTTAGTGCTATTTCGATGTGTAATGGACCCATACCACTTAGCAGATACTCTCCTGTTTCTTCGTTAATTCTAACAACGAGGCTTGGGTCCTCAATACTTAACTTGTGAAGTGCTTCAATAAGCTTGGGAAGATCTCTTGGGTTCTTAGGCTCTATGGCTACAGTGACTACTGGTTCGCTGATCATCCTTAATCTCTCGAATGGTACCATTACATCTTTGTACTCTACTGCTACAACTGTTTCTCCAGCTCTGGCTTTGTCTAATCCTAGAACAGCTGCTATGTTTCCAGCAACTATTTCGTCTGCTAATTCTCTATATGGACCCATATACAGACTTACTTGCAGGACCTTTTGTTTCATTCTAGCGTTTACTAACCAAACTTCTTCGCCAGCTCTAAGAGTGCCAGAGAATACTCTGCCTGTTCCAACCAGTCCTGCGTGTGGATCTATTCTTACGTCATTTATTAGCATTACAAGTGGGCCGTTCGGATCGGCTTCGATCATTGCTTTAGCGATTTCACTGTTTAGATCTCCGTGCCAGATCTTGGGTATTCTATATTTTTGTGCTTCACGTGGATTAGGTATGAACTTTACTACCATGTCTAGAACAGCTTCGTGTAGTGGAGCTAATTTCTGTAGCTCTGGTAAAGCTTCTTTTCCTTTCTTGTATAATTCTACTATGTCGCTGAACTTGATCCCTTTTTCCTTAGCCATTGGTACAGTGAAGCCCCATCTGTCACGTGCTGAGCCAAAAGCTACTTGTCCTTTTGCTGGGTCTAGCTGCCATTGTGTTTTGAATTCTTTATCTGCATATGTTGCTATTAGCTGGTTGACTTCTTTTATTATCTGGACAAATCGTTGTTGTATTTCCTGTGGAGATAATCTTAATTCTTTAATTAATCTATCAACTTTGTTAATGAATAATATTGGTCTAACTCTCTCCTCTAATGCGGCTCTCAAATACATTTCTGTCTGAGTCATAACTCCTTCGACTGCATCCACAACTAGTATTGCACCGTCAATAACTCTCATTGCACGTGTTGTTTTTGCTGAGAAGTCGACGTGTCCAGGAGTGTCTATTAAGTTAACTACGTATGGTTTACCTTTGTATTCGTGGTAGAGTGATATGTTAGCTGATTTTACCGTGATTCCTCTTCTTTGCTCTACATCTAGATAATCAAGGGCTAATGCTTCACCGGCTATTTTTTCTGATATTATACCAGCAGCTGCTAACAAGCTGTCCGATAGTGTTGTTTTTCCGTGGTCTACGTGGGCTGTTATACCGATATTCCTTACTTGTTCAAGGTTTTTCATTATTCTAAGTATTTCAGTTGTTTGTTTATATCTTACCATTTAGATCAACCCTTAGCCATAAGCATTTATGTTTAAATATCCATTTACAACTTATTTTCTCATTCTGGGTGATATAGATAGACCGTTATAAAATTATTTGGTATAATTGCTTAATAAACTGTTTAAAACCTTTTCAATAACTTTTAGCCCTTGTTTCAGACTACCCTTTCCCTCTGCAACACCTGCGGTATCGTGGCCGCCCCCTTCTCCATTGATTAATTTACCTATCTTGGGCATAATATCACGCCCGAGACTGATCCTTGTCTTCTGAACAAATAGTTTTGTAGCTCTACCTACAATACGTAGTTTATCATTTGAGGAAACAACGAATGCAGCATCAGCGCCTAATTCTATTAATGAGCGTGCAACACTTCCTTCAAATGCACTAACGTGCGTAATAGTGACAATAATATCATTATATCTTTTTAGAATGAGTCTTTGCGCGCCCTTTAATCTTGCAATACGTTCTGCTAGATCCATTTCTTTATGGAGTCCCTCTAGAGCTTTACTATAATCTGCACTATATTTATTTATTAATTCATTTGCTGTATAGAAAGTGTATTTATCTACATAGATAAATCTTCGAGTATCATACAACATACCTGATAGCAATAGTGTTGCTGAAATACTCGAGAAATACCATATATTCTCAAGTACAAAATATAGTAGTTCACTAGTACTTGTCAACTTTACAACCAGAGAATGATAACATTTTCTAAATAAGTCTCCCGGATGGTGATGATCTATGACTATACATTTATTTTGAATAATTTTACCTAGATCTCCTAATTGAACGGAATTACTTGTATCAACAATAACATAATAATCTATTAAGTGATCCATGTATTTTCCATATTCTACTTTATAGTATTCCAAAGTTAAACCAAGCTTGTTTAGTAAATACTTAGATGTAGAATTGAGTCCTTCAGGAAAGAATAAATACGTGTAGTTTTTTCTGGCTTGAAGAAATTCTCTTAATACATAAATCGAAGCTAATGCGTCTGGATCAGCGTTTTTATGTGTGATTAATCCAATTCTTAGTCCAGATAAATTAAGAAGTATTTTCTGAAGTTTTTTTGTATTGTTTAATAATTCTTTCAAATTCTTTTCTTGCAACATTTATGGCGTCACCAATGATCGTATCATAATCATATATATC
>JAGHDU010000112.1 GCA_021159785.1 Staphylothermus sp.
AGAGCTCTTCCAAAGGGTTGTTGAAGCACTCATAAAGAGAGATGAAAGAAAGGCAAAAATGTATGCAAAAGAAGTAGCTGAGATAAGGAAAGTAGCTAAACAGTTACTAACTGTACAGTATGCACTAGAACATGCATCACTGAAACTGGAAACGTTCTTAATCTACGGTGGAGCAATGCGTGAGATTCAGCCAATAATAGGTGTTATGAGAGAAGCCATTGGTATAGTAAAGCAGTATGCCCCAGATATCTGGATTGATCTGCAATATGCTGTAAGAGAACTAGAGACATCAATGTCTGCTGGTATAGCTGATATATCGACAGAACTAGATGTAGGATTAGATTCAGAAGCAAGAAAGATATTCGAAGAAGCAAAGATAATGGCGGAGCAGAAGATGAAGGAACACTATGCAGAGTTACCAAAGCTACTTGCCGAGGAAGAAGTAGAGAAAGCTGGAGAGGTTTCTCCATAAACAACGTTATTTTATTAAATATAATACAAAAGGTTTTTAATCAATAAAATAATCATGAATAGTTAAAACTTGTTTTTTAGACAGTTATCCCTAATCTTTTCTCAGCTAACGGTAATAATTTGAACTCTATGATTCTGCCAAAGGTTTTCAGCAAGTATTTAAGTTCTGGGAATTTTGATGTAATATCTTCGATGCTTCCAACATCAACGTTTATATTCATGTTGTACTTGGTTAGTTCAAGTATTGTTGGTGAGATTACTGCTCTGAAGTTTCGTGTTCTAATGTATATTTTGCCTTCTCCTTGTTTATAGGATACAGTTATGGTATAGGGTTTACTTCTTACAAGCGTGAATGAATCTCCGTACATGGCTATGTAGAAGTATGGGCCGAATGCATATGTATTGCTTTCTTTTTCTTCTTTGGTGATTCTATCTTCTACGCCACCTAGGATTAGATCTAGGTAGTTTAAGAGATCATACATTCTGCTTGCTATACTCACGATGTTAGCTTTAAGCTCTGTGGATCTTGATAGTATTCTTCTATCAATTCTCTGCATAGAGGACTTTACAACATTTCTTGCCTCACTTATTATAGTTGTATCCATGAATAATCCCCCCTCCCACTTGTATTTCTTTTACTAAAACTCATCAACACACTATTTATGGATAATAGAGAGTTAAATAAATTAATGCTACTATTCTTTACCATAATTTATAGATCTCGTCTATAATGTCTTCTTCCACAATATACTCTTCTGTATTCGATCTAACAATGACTCTACCAGCAGGATCTGGTTGTTTTACTTCTCCTATAATTGAATACTCGTATCCCTTTTCTTCGAGAACTTTTATCGCTTCATCTATATGTGTTTCAGCTACTGTCGCGAGGAGTAGACCACTACTCAATATTTTCAATGGGTCTAGACCGAGTTGTTTGGTGATTTCTTCTACAACATAGTCTATTCTTATTTTATCTTTATCTATTACAATTAGAGTCTTACTAGCTAGAGCTATTTCTCTTAAACCTTGTAGTAATCCTCCTTCTGTTGGGTCGTGCATACTGTTTGCATAATATTTCATAGATAGTGCTACATCGATAACGCTTATCTCATATGCATATTTCTTAGCTCTGTTTATAACATCTTTACTTATTCCAAGTGATAGTAGTTTTTCTTCGAAATCCCATGCTATGACTCCTGTACCCTCACCACCGACTCTGCCTATGGCAAGTACCTTGTCTCCTGGTTTGGCGTTTTTTGTAAGAATAACTCTATCATGGGAATACCCTATAGCTGTCATTGAAACTATTGGTCGAGGTAGGCCGGGTGTGATCTCTGTATGACCACCGATGATGACTCCATCTAGAGATCTAGCTGCTTCTCCCATTTCGGCGAAAATTTGTTCAGCCACGTCGAGGCTTGTATTAGGAGGAAGCATGACTACTGGGAGAAACCATCTGGGTTTGGCACCCCGTGTAGCTATATCGTTGGCAGCAACATGTATTGATAGCCAACCAATGCGCTTAGTAGCAGCTGTTATGGGGTCGCTGTGAATTATTAGAAAACCATCCTTAAACCTTATAACAGCAGCATCTTCGCCGATACCGGGTCCCATGATTAAATCAGGATCTTTTGTTGGTAGGTAGCTTAGTAATTTTGATAAGATGTTCCATGGTGGTTTTCCTTCTTTAAGTAATTGTTTTTCTTGCAAGTTTGTATCGCCCCTTCTCTAAACATTCTCTACAAACATATGATACAGTTGAAACCTGTATTAAGCAATCTTCGCAACCGGAACGGCCACATACCATACAGTAACCTATGGACGGGTTCTTACCGCATATTTCGCAAAGAGTACTTGAACAAATTTTGCATAGTTTCTTTTCAAAGTCGTAGTCATTGTCACAAACTTTTCTTCCACATAAACTGCATTGATGAACGGCGGGTTTTGTTTCACAGATATCGCATAATTCCAAAGCGGATCCCTGGGAATGTATATATTTGGTTATATCCCTTAGAGCTTATTATGAGGAAGAATATGTACTAGTATCCATATAATTCTTTCAGTTTGGGGAAATAAATTATGCATAGAAGAATCTATAGAGTAAAGATACCTAAATGCCTAGATGTGGTTATTTATGATGATATAGATAAAATTTTGAAGCTTCTCGATTTTATTATGGAAAACATTGTTTGTGACAAGAATTATAAGCTTTATATTCATGCTTTGAAACAAGTTGGTAACGAACTCGTTGATGAAAAGCTTATTCTTTCTACACGGTTAGGTGAATTTAGAGAAGATATGCTTTCTTTACATGTTCAATCATGATCTTTTCGACAAATGATTTCTCTACTACCCCTTCTTCGATTAATTCATTTATTCTTTGAGGAATATCCCAAGGATATGATGATACACCCGGTCTCCTCGGATCATCTATAAAGTCTGATTCTACTAATAGTCTATGCCTTTGTTTTTCAGTCAAAGTCTTTTTGAGAATTCTTTGTTTAGCTGGAATAGTGTACCAGAAACCATGGGTTTCAGCCCATTTGCTAGTTTCATAATCAACGTGGTGTAGAAAGACTCTTTCCTTACTAATCCCCGATAACTTGATCAACTCTTCTATGGATCGAACAGTTATCCATCCGCCTTGTTCTAAGTGTAGATGGACGATCATATCATGATCTTTTGCGTATTCAAATGCTTTTAGCATAATTAGTTCCGAAAGCACCAGTCTCTGTGGGGCTGTACTATAGTGTTGTCTGCCGACCTCTCCCATTCCATCGATTAATCCTTTTTCATGATAACTAGTTATTAACTTGAAAACTTTATCTGCAAGCTCATATATTTGTTCGAGAGAGGCACCTCTTCTAAAATATTCGTCTACTTCGGCTGGGTGAAAACCAGCAAGCACTCTTACTTCCAATCCCTCTTCTCTAATACTCTTTGCTTCTCTGATTAATAATTCAATGGATTTAACATAGGATTCAATACTTAATTCAGTATAACCATAGTGGTATGGTGGTAGCGAAACAAGTGCGATAAACCATCCACTATGTTTTTTAAATCTTCTAGCGATCTCCCTTGCTCCAAGTCCTTCTATTGGATTCGAATGGCAATGTGCATCTGCATACTTCATATCTATCGCCTCAATGTTCAGCTAGTAGGGAGGACTATATCATCAAATCATTGAGTAGGGGCTTCTTCATCTTCCCTTATAATAGTCTAGTGGTTTCGTAGCTTAATAAGTAGCGGTGTTGATTAATAATATATGGGTCTAGTTGATTAAATGGTGATTAATCACGTCATCCAAAGAGAAAAAATTTAAGACAATCGTGATCAAAGTAGATGAGGAAACTTATAATAAGTTAATAGAATTATCCGAGAAAGAAGGATTTAGTGTATTGAATGACTATATTGTTTCCCTGATAAAAAAAGCAGTTGGTAAGGAAGAATATGGAATTGAATGGAGCAAGTTAAAGAGCAAAATAGAGAGATTGGTTCAAGACATGGTTAACCAACAATTATCAGTTGTTGAAACCATTAGAAGACAAATAATGGATCTCTATGATAAAATAGATGATCTCAGTAATCAAATAAATGAGCTTAGGAAGAATATTACAGAACTTCAGACCACCACGACTCAATACAGAAGAAAGAAACAAGAAACGCGGACAAGAAAAACTGGTATAGAAAGACTCAGAGAAGAGAAAGTGGTTTTTGAAAGCAAATTGACAGGGTTAAGTTACAAAGATAAATTCTTTAGTTACTTAGAGAGAATGGGGGCAATAGTTATTCCATTGAAAGGAGAAAGAGTAGCTATAGATCTCGATTTCTGGGAAGAATTTAAGAGAAAATTGTTCAATGAGATAGATACTAAT
>JAGHDU010000095.1 GCA_021159785.1 Staphylothermus sp.
AGAATGAACTCATAATCAATAATGTCTACTCCTGCTTCTCTAAGCATAAAAGCTTCTTCTTTATCGATTAATCCTGTGTGAATACTTATGACTAGATCGTATTTTTTCTTGATTTCTTTTATGGTTTTTATGTAGGGTTTTAACGGTAGTTTTCCTTCACGTGTAAATCCACCACTAATCAAGAGGCCTATAGCCCCTCTTTCTGCATAATATTCCGCTGTCTTCATTAATTCGTCAGGAGAATGTACATGATTCATGCCCTTTAGGTAGCGTCCCATACAATAACTACACATCAACCAACACTTAGTCCCCGTGATACTTATTGCTGGGAATTTTTTACTGGGAATAAATGCTAAAACCATTTATTCATCATCTCTTTTCGGAAATTATTTCTAGTAATCCTCTCAGTTGTTTAATCAATACATCTTTGTACATTTCGAAGTGATTCTTACTGTACAAGTTATAATATGGTCCTCGCGGACTCTCATTGTAATACGGTCTCGTGCATTCGGGGCATCCGCTTGTTAAGAAAATATCATAGTGTCTTTCTATGTTTGTTATTATTTCTTCCAGGATATGCATTTTTAAATGATTGTTAATTGGATCCAGTAATTCTTTTAACGAATGGTTTCTATTTAGGAAATATCTGATTATCTGTGCTTCTCTATAGTAGTAGATATCCACATTAAAGTAATTCTTTCCTATAGAGGTATATGCGAATAAAGCTATATCTGCTCCACGGCTTATGAGTTGTTCCATTAATTTATAGAGATCGAGTCTATTCTCGCCTAAACCTACTATTAAGTGTACATACACATGTTTTTCGCCAAAAATTTTCAAAGCTCTATCAATATAGTCCATGTATATTTTCCAAGAATATGGTTTCAATACTTTGACAAATATATCAGGAGATGCTGCATCAAGCCCTATTCCTAAGTAATCAACACCCATAGAATGAAATTTTTCTAAGTACTTATTCGGGATAGGTGTTATTGCTAGGCTTATAGATTTATCTGGGACTTCCTCATTGATCCTCCTAATAATGAATAATGCTTCTTCGTGGAAATATGGCTTAATCACTGTTTGGAAACATATTCTCCTATACTTTTCATGATTATTTTTAAGCGCTTCAAGTAGCCTTGATAGTTTTATCTTAGGCCAAGTTATTCTCGATAAAAATTTCTTCGCTTTGAAGTTGTGAATGCTTTGGGTACAAAAACTACAGCTAGCTAAACATCCTTTTTCGGAGTACTGTAGCAAATATATAGTGTTCATTCCCCATAATTCAAATTTATTTTCAATCAAGCCTAGTAATGATAATGATCCTATTGATGCTCTAACAACGTATTCATCATGCTCCATTTCCTATTACCATCTTTTCTACTAACTTGAGAACTATACTATCTATTAGTCAGAGATCATTCTTATTTATAATGTTTTGATAAATCAATACATATACACAGTGTTCCAATAATCATTCATATATGCCTTTCAGGGATATTTATAGGAGTGTCTAAAATGAGTCGTTGGAGACTTATAATTAATAAAGGAAATACTTATTGGAATATGGCGGTAGACGAAGCAATTCTTCTTCATCGGGAGAAAAACCTTGTTCCTAACACTCTTAGAATATACATTTTTGAACCTAGTGGGGTAACTATTGGTTATTTCCAAAAAGCGAGAGAAGTACTAAACCTAGATTACTTATTGCAGAATAAAATTGATTTTACAAGGAGAATAACGGGAGGCGGTGCTGTTTATCATGATTCTGAAGGCGAGATAACATACTCCGTTATTGCTGATATAGAAGATATTAGTAGGAATATAGTTGAGTCCTATAAAATCATATGTATGGGACTAATATATGCTCTTAGAAAAATAGGGTTAAAAGCCGTATATAAACCAGTTAATGATATCCTCGTAAACAATAAAAAGATCTCCGGAAACGCTCAAACAAGAAAGAAAAAATCTCTTCTCCAACACGGTACATTAATGTACAATACAAACCTAGACATGATAGAGAACACGCTTAGACCACCAAAAGTGAAGTTAGAAAACCATGGTGTAACCAAGGTTTCCGATAGAGTCACTACCATCTACAGAGAATTAGGTAGGAAAATAAGCATCGATGAAATAATTAATGCACTTATTCAAGGATTCAGAAAAGCACTAAATATAGATGAACTCGTACCTAGCGACTTATCTGTTAGCGAGAGAAGACTAGCTGAGAAACTATATAGTAAA
Organism: Staphylothermus sp.; assembly: GCA_021159785.1. GTDB lineage: Archaea > Thermoproteota > Thermoprotei_A > Sulfolobales > Desulfurococcaceae > JAGHDU01. Next base: position 2,245 of record JAGHDU010000095.1, read on the forward strand.
TATGAATCAAAGGTATGGATATATATGAGGTGAAAAATTGAGTAAAAGAACAATTACTAAAAGAATCCCCGGTGGAAAAACTCTTCAAATAGATATAGATTGTGGAGAACGCATAAACTATATCCTAATAAGTGGGGACTTCTTCTCATACCCAGAGGATTTCATAGATAAACTCCAAGAAGCTATTATTGGAAAACATATTAGCGAAGCGATTGAAACCATATATCTATTATATGAGAAAACAAAACCTGAATTACTGGGCATAACCATTGATGATATAATAGATGTTTTAAAGGAAGCTTGTGTGTGAAAACATGAGAATCTGTATCGAGGAACAAAATTTACAGAAAATTACTAGGATGTATTCAGCTTCTATAATTGGAGGATGTGAACCAGAAATTGGCTGCGAGAATTCTGATTTCAACATATATTATGTGAAAGATACTATAACCATTGATAGTAATGGTTTAAAGGAAAATGTCTCTTGGAATAATAATAATAACAAAGACATAAGCATTAGACTCAATAAAAAACTCGATAAAAGATAAATCCAA
>JAGHDU010000079.1 GCA_021159785.1 Staphylothermus sp.
CTTCATAGCAGAATATATGGTTTCACTATCTAGAACAGCTGTTAAACCAGCAAGGTACTTAGCATATGTCTCGGGTAGTCTTAGTCTCTGGTAAATCCCCCTGATCTCAGGAGATAGTTCTTCCCAACTACTAACAGGTTTATCAATAGGCTTAACATAATACGTTGTTATTTCATCTAAGTCAATCATATCTATACCTGTAAGCCAATTAGGAGTAGGTAATTTTTCGAAATACTCTAATGCTCTTAAGCGTAGTCTTCTCATCCAATCGGGTTCTTTCTTTTGTCTAGAAAGATCTTCTACTAAGCTCCTAGAGATTTTGCCCCTGATCTCTATTTCTCTCCTATACTCTATGGGTTCCATATAGTCTGGGCGCTCAATGAATTCCGATAACTCTATTGCTTTTGTCACTTATTTCCACCAAGCCAGCTGTAGCCCTCTCTATCGATTTTTTCTATGAGTTCTCTTCCACCTTCAGCAACAATTCTTCCATGATATAGTACGTAGACTTTTGAGGGATCAACGTATTGTAGAACTCTCGGATAATGCGTGATAAGTATAACTGAGGAACCTGCCGCAATCATTTCTCGTATAACATCTGCTATTGTCCTAACGCCATCCACATCGAGCCCGCTATCGGGTTCATCCATTATAATGTATTTTGGTCTGAGGATCTTCGCTTGTAGGACTTCACTTCTCTTTTTTTCTCCACCACTAAATCCTACATTTAGTTCTCTCTCAATAAGTTCTTCTTTGAGGCCGAGGATCTTTGCTTCTGTGAGCACTTTTTCCCTTAATCCCTCTATGGGTTCTGTTAAATCGAATTTATTGTTTCGCCTATTCAGGGCAGCTGTGAGGAGAGATAGTAATGTTATTCCGGGTATCTCTACGGGGTCTTGGAAAACTAGGAATAATCCCTTTAATGCTCTTTCCTCGGTTGGTTTATCTGTAATGTCCTCGCCTTCTAACAGTATTTTTCCCTTAACAACCTTGTATGCTGGGTGCCCCATTATTGTGAGTGCAAGACTTGTTTTTCCACTACCATTAGGGCCCATGATTACCGTGAGTTCTCCTTTTCCAACAGTCATGTCTATGTCTTGTAGAACGGTCTTATCGTTTATTTTAACCGTTAAGTCCTTTATTTCCAGCATGATACACTACACCGTAATCCTTATTGTGTTCGGTATAATGTTTAGGGCTTATTTGTATAAATGTATTAAATAGCTTATAAGTTTGTGGGAGCGTTTTATTTCACATTTGTTGACTTATTTATCCCACTCTAATGTGTCAAATTACACCGTCTATACCAAGTTATAATTACATTCAGTCAAAATATGGTTTATATCTTATTTATTATAATTATAATTATGATACAGTTGCTCAAGCATATACTTCTGCGAGGAATATTGAATTGCAACAAAACAAGATACATGAATTAATAAGGAAAGCAGAAGAGGTACTTCCAAATAGTTATGCACCGTACAGTGGAATACATGTAGCTTCAGCAATCCTTACAGACAAGGGAAACATATATCTCGGAGTCAACGTTGAAAACGCTAGTTTTGGATTAACAATGTGTGCAGAAAGAACAGCCATTTTCGATATGGTAACCCATGGAGAAAGAAAACCAGTGATAGTAACCATAGTTACTGATTACGAAGAACCAATACCTCCATGTGGAGCCTGCAGGCAAGTGATAGCGGAATTTAACCCAGATGCAATAATAGCAATGTATTCGGTAAAAACAAAGAAACTAATAGTATCGAATCTAAACGAACTATTACCATCACCATTTAAAATAAAGTAAGAACACATTGACCAAGGTTTAATACAATGTTTTTATACAAACCAATTATCAAGGATTCTTCGATATCAATTTAGTAAAATTTCATTAGGGACTAGGTGTTCGAATTATTGTACTAACTATTCTAATTCCCATTCTTACCTGTTCATAGCTTTGATTTATACGGTTTAATCCATATAGACCCTATTTGGTGGTAGAAGTGAATTATTCAAGATCTCTGTATCTTAGTATTGTAAGTATTGTTTTGATTATTGGTGTATCACTAGGTGTTTTCTATTATGTATTCTATAGAGGTAGTGTTAGTGAAATCGTTTATGGTAAGCCTGTTGATTCTTACACTGTGTTTTCTTTAGAATTGTTGAAGAGGAGTGGTTTGGGTAGAGATAATACTGCTGTATCGCCTCTGAGTATTTATATAGCGCTGCTCATGCTCACTGAAGGTGCTGGTAGCGATACCAGGACCGAGCTTATGAGTGCTCTTTATTTATCCTCGTTGAGTGATGCTAGGGATTGGTTCAAAGATGTTCTTAGTGATGTTCTTAATGTATCGGACCCTGCTAGGAGTAGTGTTGCTAATAGTATATGGGTTCAGGAGGGATTTCCTATTAATAAATCTTATGTAGAATTGCTTGAAGAATACTACTATGCTGAGGAAAAATATGTTGACTTTATACATAATCCACCTCTTGCTGTGAAAATGATTAATGACTGGGTTTCAAATAAGACATATGGATTGATCGAACGTATTGTGGATGAATCATCTATTGATCCTCAAACGAGGATAGTATTGATAAACACTTTGTATTTCAAGGCTAATTGGACTACTCCATTCACAAGTGTTCTTCTGGGTAAATTCCATTCTCCTAAAGGAGATATTGATACAGACTATCTTGTTGGTGAACAGGATGTTTGGTTAATTGAGACTAATGATTATATTGCCATAGCTTTAGGGTATTTGGGGACTGATATAAAGTTCGTTGTTATTATGCCTAAAAACGGTGACTTAGAAGGCTTTGTCTCAAGTCTCGATCGTCAGGAATTATTGGGGATCTTTGACAAATTGTTCTCAGAGGAACCCGTAAGAATTGAATTACATCTTCCAGCTTTCGATATCGATAGTGGAATAATTAGTTATAGGGACAAATTAAAGGATATGGGAATAGTCAAAGCCTTCGATCCAAACCAAGCGGATTTTGGCCCAATGCATGCCAATAACTCTAAGGTCTTATACGTAAGCGACGTACTACATAGAGCACGTGTAAAAATAACCATTTATGGTACAGAAGCTGCGGCAGCTACTGCAATAGTGATGAAATTAGAATCAGTTCCAGAAGTATATAAAGAAGTATGGATCAATAAACCATTTCTATTCTTCCTAGTCGATCCCGAGAATAATGCCGTATTCTTCGCTGGAAGCTATCTGTATCCTCCACAGCAGTGACTTTTATTCCCTTATCCATATACTATTTTTCCAATACGGTTTTCTACTCGAAACAATATAGCTATTGTTTGTGAGGGGACCATTCTATGAGTAAAGTGTTTACTGTAGAAGTTAATGGTTTGCTTTGTAAGGGATGCGGTATTTGTTCTGAGATCTGTCCTCGTGGAGCCCTTGTTATGGATGGTGTTAATTCGGAGACTGGTTATCCGAATCCCAAGATTGTTGGGGAATGTGTTGGTTGTAAGTTATGTATGTGGTTCTGCCCAGATCAAGCAATAGTGGTGATTAAGAAGGGGTGAATGTGTATGAAGAGAATGCTTATTTCTGGTAATGAAGCAGTTGCTTATGGAGCAATTGATGCTGGTTGTAGATTCTATGCTGGTTACCCTATTACTCCTAGTAGTGAGATAATGCATATGATGGCCAAGCTCTTACCAGAACATGGTGGCGTCTTTATACAGGCAGAGGATGAGCTGGCGGCTATAAATATGTTGATTGGTGCTTCTTGGGCTGGATTAAAAGCTATGACTGCTACTAGCGGGCCTGGATTTAGCTTGATGCAGGAAGGGATAGGTTATGCTGTAATGACTGAGACTCCTCTTGTGGTTGTTGATGTTATGCGTGCAGGACCAGCAACTGGGCAAGCGACTAAAGCTGCTCAAGGAGACTTGATGCAGGCCCGCTGGGGTAGGCATGGAGACCAGTATCTTGTAGTATTAGCTCCAGAGTCTCCACAAGAAGCATATGATTTAATCATAGAGGCTTTCAATATATCTGAGTCTTTGAGAACACCTGTAGTGTTCTTATCTGATGAATTCATAGGACATGGCCGCGAAGTAGTTTTTAGAAAAGATCCTGAGGAAATACAGCTTGTTGAGCGACGTAGACCAAGTGATCATGAGCCGTTGTTTGGAAGCGATGATCCAAGAATTCCTCCGCCAATGCCTCGTCTCGGTGATGGATACTATGTTCTTGTTACTGGGTCTACTCATAATGAATATGGTTATAGAGATGTTCATAGTTTTGAGACACATTATAGGCTTGTTAAGCGGCTAAAAGAGAAGATCTGGGGCAATATTGATAAGATATTCAAATATGAAGTTGTAGGCGATCCTGAGGGAGCCGAGAAAGCTGTAGTGTGTTTCGGCTCTACGTGTAGGTCGGCGAAGGAAGCTATAGAGGGCATGGATGATGTAGTGTTGATTAGACTGATCACTTTATGGCCTCTGAATTATGATTTACTCCGAAAATTATTATCTAATGTATCACTTATTCTTGTTCCAGAGCTTTCGTTGGGTCAGTTAATCTACGATGTACAACAAGTTGTTGATAGCGATGTAAAAGTAATTGGTGTCAACAAGGTAGGAGGTGGTGTTCCTATTTATCCATCTGAAATCAAAGAAGCCTTAAAGGGGTGATCCGTGTGTCTGGACATGAGCATCCAAGCCTCAAGTATATGAGAAAAGAAGTATTGCCAACAGCATTTTGTCCAGGATGTTTTAATGGAATTGTTATGAATGCATTGTTCCAAGCATTCGAAGAGCTTGAAATACTTGATTTGAAAAAATACGTGTTCGTTAGCGGTATTGGTTGTTCTTCGTGGATTCCAAGCCCATACATTAAAGCTGATTCTCTGCATACTCTGCATGGTAGAGCTATTCCTGTTGCTACTGGTGTGAAATTAGCCAATCCAGATCTCGAAGTGATTGTTATTGGTGGTGATGGTGATTTAGCATCTATTGGTGGTAATCACTTACTGCATGCAGCAAGGAGGAACATGGACCTAGTGGTGATTATGATCAATAACTTAGTATATGGTATGACGCGTGGACAAGCAGCACCTACAACACCAAAAGGCATGATAACTCCAACAACCCCCTATGGTAACCCTGAGGAACCAATGGATGTAGCTAGATTATTAGCAAGTACTAACGCGAACTATGTTGCAAAATGGTGTATCTCACAATACATGTTCCTCAAGAATAGCTTCAAAAAAGTCCTTGGTGAAATCAAGAGAGGGTTTAGATTCATAGAAGTATATGCACCATGTACAACTTTCGTCATTAGAAGAGAAAACAAAACGCCGGGACAGAAGCTGAAGGAATTAATGAATACTTGCATCGGGCTAGAGAAATTGGAGAAAATGCCACGGGAGGAGAGAACAAAGTATATCCCCACTGGTGTCTTTAAAGAGAATGACAAACCTGGATTCATAGACAATTATAGACAATACGTATCTATTTCAAAGAGGTGAGTATGAATTGTTCAGTATAGCTTATCTCGGTAGAGGAGGGCAGGGAATAGTCTTCGCGGCAACGATCACGGCTGAAGCACTCTATGAAAAAGGCTATTATGTTGCACAGCTCCAGAACTATGGTGCCTCGGTTAGAGGGGGTTCTGTTCTAGGATACGTTGTTGCCGATAATAAGCCTATTAAGAACCCGTTTGTAGAGGTATTTGATGTAATGATTGCGCTTCATGAAGAGGGTTTAAAGCGTTGGAAATGTCTCGTTGAGAAATCCAAGAAGATAATTGTTGATGAAAAACTAGTGAAGTCAGAAGTATCTGGAGCTATTAAGGTACCATTATCGAGTATCGCTGAGGAGGAAGGGGTTTATCAAGCATTAAATCTAGTCGCAGTTAGATTAGCATTTAAAGTATTGGGTATAACTGGTATTGACGAAGTGATGGATAAACTGCTAAAAAATAGAAAGAACTATGATTTGAATAAAAAGGCCTACATGATCGGTAAAGAGATAGTTATATTTAGGGATTTTGGAACAGAATGAAGAAAAGTTGATTATTTTTATAAGATATTACCCACCGGGGCTACCGTGCCATGGGCTGTCTTTCCAGACTGCATCCCATAGTAGTTCTTCAGTGAATGTTTCCTTTTCGGCAATATGTTTCTGGATGCTTAGGAGTAGTTTGTGATGTTTTACTTCGTCCTCGTATATTGCTGAGAGTATCATTTTCTCTCTTGGATCCTGTGTCTCTTCGATTAGTTTATGTGTGAACTCTATCATTTCAGCTTCTAAGTCTATGTGTTTCTTAATACCTTTCTTTATGATCTCAAGTTCTTCCTCTGATAGGAATGGTTGTGTTTCACTCAATAATTCTGCAAGTGATTCATAGAACATACTGTGTTTCTCGCTATCTATTGCTATTCCCTTGATCAATGCACTTAAGACGGGATGTTTGAATTTCTCTGTGAGTTCCTTTAGTTCTTTGGCATATTCTTTTTCTTTTTGACTCATTTCTCTTAGAAGACTTATGAGTTTGTCTTTATTCATAGAACCGCCTTGTATGGATTATCAAGAATATATATGTAGTTAGGGGGA
>JAGHDU010000050.1 GCA_021159785.1 Staphylothermus sp.
ACCGAGTACATCGAGGTCAAAACAAATGTTGGTAGAGATGAACTCGTTGAATATTTAAGAAAAGCTTATGCTTACATACATATAACTGAGAAAGAACACTTTGGAATAAGTGTTGTAGAAGCCATGGCTGCGGGAACACCTGTCATCGTCCCTAAGTCCAGTGGTTCTTGGATCGATATAGTAAAAAGAGACAACATCTATGGTCTTGGATATAGTGATCATTTTGAATTAGAAAGCAGTATAAAGAAATTAGTTAATGACGAAAAAACTTGGAAAAAACTAAGCAGAAACTCTAGAAGGAGAGCGAAGAGATTTTCCAGGGATAGATTTCATAAAGAAATATCTAAATACACTGAAGTTGTGGTTTCAAAACTTGCTGGAGATGAAGAACGCCTGCGAATCTGATAAATGATGAAGAAGAGCCGTTGCAAGTTTTATATGTTTTGATGGTGTATGTGATGAAGGAGTTTCTTAGTACTCGTGATGCTTGTGGAATTTTAGGGTTTCATACATTACGTTGTGAAGATGGATAAAAGAAGGTAGGATTAAAGTCGTTAGAAGTCCTAGCGGTCGTTATCTTATTCCACGTAGTGAGATAGTAAGCTAAAGGGTGAAGAGAAGGAAGCAAGAAGAACTAGTAGAAGATTTCCTAGCAATGGTAGCTTCATTCGCTGGAAAAATCTATGATAAACGTAGTCACCTGGTAAAGAAGCTAGTAGAACACAACAAAAGATTCCTACAAGAAACATTACCGATTAATGTGGATAAAACATTGAAGAATAAGCTATAAGTTTATATACATTTATATTCAAGAACATACTCGGTGTCTCCGATGAGGGGGAGCACTACTTATCTGGTTAAGGTGGTTCCCCGAGGAGAATACATGCTAACACTCAAAGCGAGAGGAGTACTAGTAGAAGGTTCACTTGAGGAGCTAAGAGAAGAACTGTATCTTACACGTAGGGCAACACAATATATTATCGATTGTCTATGGGAGCTGGACAAATTACCAACACTAAACCAGATACATTAAATGTTCTATAGGATACTTAGAAGCCAAAGATTCCGTGCACACCAATGTAAGCAAATGTATAAGTATGCATTATCAATTGTTAAGTCTGCTAGGAAAAATAATGGTAGAAAACCAGTCCTAAAGAAGTTATCAGCACGGCTGGATAAGTATGATGCTAGAGTAGACTTGGAGAACCAGGTAGTAATTCTAAAGCTTAGGAATAGAGTGTTTAAGATAAAGCTACTGTATAATAGAGAATACATCAGTAGATTCATGGGAGGAAATGGTATGAGGTTATGATTAGCATTGATAAGCAGGGAAGAGTATGGGTAAACATACCTTTTAGATGGGAGCACAAACCATACAAACCAAGTAACATTACTTCCCTCGATATAAACCTGAAGAAAATACTAACTTATAATGGTAGGAGTGTTAGGAGAATAAACACTAGGTACGTGGAGGCATTGTATCTCAAGCATCTTGCTGAGGATGTTCAGAAGAAGCATACCTATGCTTGGAGACGTAATGGGAAGTGGTTAAGGATTATTAGAGCACTTCATAGACGCTCAATAAACATAATAATAGATTGGTGTAAGAAATTTGCTAAATACATAGTACTTAAAGCAAAGAGAACTAGGAGTATAATAGTTCTGGAGAACCTTGATAGGCTATGGTTTAACGCTTCACAAAAATCTAAGACACTCGCTGATAAGCTTTCGAGATTTGCTTATAGGAAACTACAATCAGCTATCATGACAAAGGCTATAGAACACAATGTGCCAATAGTTCTTGTAGACCCAAAAAAGCACCTCGACAACATGCCCTAGATGTGGGGCTAAACTAAACTACAACCATAGATTAGCAATATGCCCTAGATGCAGATTCATAGCTGATAGGGATAGAGTGGGAGCAATAAACATATACCTAAAAGCATTCAAACTCTTAGCCCCTCGCCTAGGGTCGTGGGGCACCCGCTCAATGAAGGATGAAACCCAACTGAAGGGCGGGTATAAAACAGATGAGCCGATGACCGCTTATATACACTCATATAAAATCATATAAAAAGGCGAACCCGTTCTGATCCTAAACATTTGAGTTACATTATGCTATAGTACTCCCATTTAGAAATAGTCAAAGCAGCCAAGGCAATAATTAGGAACGCAAAGGCCAATGTAGCAGTTCTTGTTTCTAAAACAGGTGGTTCAACAACAAATAGTTTAGTTAAGATGTTTTCCGGAGTTACCTCTATAAGGTAACTTACTATACTTAAAACAAAATCAATTGATCTCCCATAAGCTATGAACCTATATATCATAAATTGGTCTCCGCCAACAAACAAACCCGTATTTACTTCTCTGTATTCAGTACCGTTGTCTCTCGTAACTATATTTGCTTCAATTATTTTTCCGTTAACACTTAGATATGTTTTATCAATACCATCAGTTCTATCAAATAATTTTAACATGTTAAACCATTGGAGAAATATATCTCTAAGTAATGAGGTAATTAATCTCTTACTAGGCGTAAACCATATGCTCTCAATGGTAACATTGGTTGCTTCAGCGGATTCCAGCTTGTTGTCAACAATATGCATAGTTACTATGCATTGAAGAGTAATTGTGTTAAATTGATTATTTGGATCATATCCATCTATTATGACCATGTACTTAAGTGAACCTGTGAGGGTTTCCGAGGTTGTATATACGGGAAGAGGATCGAATAATAATAAAGAAGCGATCAATAGGTAAGGAAAAAATTGTTTTATACTCATTTTTCATTGTACCTCTTGATTGCCTCTTCGATTCTTCTTAAAGCCTCTTCACGTCCCTTCCAACCTGTGACTTTAACCCATTTGCCTTTTTCTAATTCTTTATAGTGCTCGAAGAAGTGTGCAATTCTATCTCTAATATTTGATGGTAAATCTAATACATCCTTAATATCTTCGAATCTTGGATCAATTTTCTCTACTGGTACAGCAACTATTTTGGCATCTCTTCCTTTTTCATCTTCAGTCTCAAGCACTCCTATTGGTCTAGCTTTAATAACGACTCCAGGATGGAGCTTGTCATATCCAAGAACGAGAACATCGACTGGGTCGCCATCTTCCTCGAGTGTCCCTGGTATGAATCCATAGTTGAATGGATAATACATTGCTGTAAACAATATTCTATCAACAAATATTAATCCAGTCTCTTTGTCTATCTCATATTTAATATTGCTACCCATAGGTATCTCAATAACTACATTTACTTCTTCAGGTGCTTTTTTACCTGGTCCTAGTTTTGCGTAACTCATAATTCTTCACCCTAAGAGATATATTAATTAACCTAGCGATAAAAGAATTGTTGGATAAGACTTAAAATATAAATTCATTTCTCGTTAACTAAGTTATAATTGTTAACTAC
>JAGHDU010000207.1 GCA_021159785.1 Staphylothermus sp.
GTCCTAGAGGGATACTTATAGCAGATGTTGTACTCGTACCTCTAGAGGATGGTGATCGTACTGAAGCTTTGAGGAAAATGGGTAAAACCGTTATAACAATTGATTTAAATCCATTATCTAGAACTTCAAGAGCAGCAAATATCACTATTGTAGATAATATTGTTCGTGCTATGCCTTTGCTTGTTGAAAAAGTAAAACTCCTAAAGAATAAACCACGTGAAGAATTACTGGAAATTATAAAGAGATATGATAATAACAAAGTACTTCAAGATGCATTAAAGACTATTCTAAACAGACTTGATGAGTTATCAAAATCTAAGCTAACACTTGAATTCAAGTAATTAAGTCTACAATTTTTCTTGCAATTACTTCTTTCCTTATCACTCCTAGACATTCGTATTTATCCTTTGTAACTATGCATGCTTCTAGGTAGTTGGAGCTAAAACCTATTCCTGGTTTCTTCACATTATTCGCTATTGCAATATCAGCTCCATATTCTGTTAGTTTTTGTCTAGCTTTCTCTACAAGCTCTCTATAGTCCTCAGTTGTTTCAGCAACAAATATTATGATTTTTTCGGGCTTATTGTTCTTTGATATATATTTTATAGTCTTGGGCGTAGAACGTAATCTTAGAATTAAATGACTAGCTTCCCGTGTTGAGATCTTCTTGGGACTTTTCTCCATAACAGTGTAATCAGCTGGTGCAGCCGCGAAAATAGCTGCTTCATATTTCTTTGTCGAGGTAAGTTCTGATATTTTCTTCGCAAGTTCTAACGTAGTAGTAATATTGTAAGTATTTACGTTATATGGAGGGGATAAATATATAGGACCATGTACAAGGTCTACTTCCGCACCTCTGCATGCTGCTTCTCTCGCTATTAATATCCCCATATAACCAGAACTTGGATTTGTTATCACGCGTACTGGATCAATGTATTCTTTTGTAGGACCAGCTGTTACTAATAGTTTTTTACCAACTAGATCCCTTTCTCTATTAATGAGAGTTTCTATACAAGAGGCTAAATCAGTTAATGGTGGATATTTTGCTTTATTTTCTTCTATGCGTGGCGATATTATGTATACTCCTAGTTCTTCCAACAACTTTATAGCTTTCTGGTATTGCGGTGATTTAAACAAATTTATATGCATAGCTGGAACTACTATTATTTTTTTCTTCTTACCCATCATAGCAGTCGCCAATAAATGGAGCGCTTGATCAACAATACCATATGCTATTCTAGAAATGGTATTCAATGTTGCCGGAGCTATAACAAGTGCATCATATTCATTACTTAATGCTACATGCTCTGCTTTACCAGACAATTCTATTAACGGCTTATTACCCGTTGCCCATTCGACAAGCTTGGGAGATACGTACTCAAGAGCTTCTTTTGTCATAACTGCTTTTACTTCAGCTCCCATTCTTATTAATTCACGCATAAGATCTATGCTTCTGTATATTGCTGAACTAGCTGTTAGCCCAACCAATATTTTCTTCCCTATTAATGGTGCATATTCCCTACGATAAGGTAGCTCGGGCATACTTAGTACCTCAATGTCATACTACTATGTCTATATATTTGTTTGTTATAGATTAAATATACGCAGAACAAACAAGATATATTGTAAAGTATACATGGTGAATGAAAATGATCCTCAGGCATAAGAGGGAAGAGGAAAGATATCCTAGTATCTACGAAATATACGAAGAAGCTGTTAGGAAACTCGAAGAAAAAGCAAAAGGTTATGTCATAAGAAATGCCACAGAAAAGGATCTCGAGGTAGTCAGGGAGATCAATCTGAAGACTTTACCAGAAAATTATCCCCCATATTTCTTTAGGGACTTGTGGATTAAGTACAATAAAGCATTTTATGTAGCGGTTTCTTCAGATGAAAAAGTCGTTGGTTATATTATGTGTAGAGTAGAGTATAAACCTGGTTTCTTTAAACATTTCTTAGTAAAAAGCGGACATGTTGTCAGCATAGCTGTATTAAAAGAGCATAGGAGAAAAGGATTAGGGTTTGCTTTAATGGCTTATGCTATGAAGAGCTTATACGAGAATTATGACTGTAAAGAAACTTATTTGGAAGTTCGAGTTAGTAATAAACCTGCCATAACTCTATATGAGAAACTAGGATATAAGATCATAAAAATTCTCCACCAATATTATCTTGACGGCGAAGATGCATACTTAATGGCTAGACCTCTTCCTTGAGAATGTTTTTAGATACACAAGAAACAATATTTATTGGTTATTCTACCAATTCTCATTATAATGGATGTTTACGTATAATAAGCTAGATATTAGAGGGGAATTTATTGGTTGCGGAATGGAAGCATATAGAAGATATAATGTCTGAAGAATACGTTGGAAAAAGGGTATGTATACGTGGATGGATTTATAGAAAAAGCGTTGTTGGTGGAAAAGCATTTGTAAGAGTAAGAGACTCGACCGGCGTAATCCAAGTTGTAGTTGATCGAGAAGTTCTTGGCGATGAAATAGTTAAAACCTTAAAGGACATGGGTTTAGAAGCTAGTGTTAAAACCTGCGGAATACTTGTAAAACAACCAAGAGCACCCGGTGGATACGAGATCCATACCGATTATTTTGAAATAGTAGGGACCAGCAGAGATTTCCCAATAAAAGGTAATGAAGGAATAGAGTATCTCTTAGATCATAGACATTTATGGTTAAGAAGTAGAAGATTGACAGAAATCATGAAAATCAAACACACTGTTCTTAAAGCAGGGAGAGACTACTTCATAGAGAACAACTGGTGGGAAGTAACCCCACCGATATTGACTGCATCAGCAGTAGAAGGAGGAGCAACATTATTTCCTGTAAAATACTTTGATAAAACAGCTTATCTAAGCCAGAGTGCTCAGCTTTATCTTGAAGTACTAATATATAGTTTGGAAAAGGTATGGAGCCTCACACCGAGTTTTAGAGCCGAAAAATCGAGAACAAGAAGGCATTTAGCTGAATATTGGCACTTAGAAGCGGAAGCTGCATGGTATAATATGGAAGACATGATGAAAGTCACAGCTGAACTAGTAGCATACATAGTTGACAAAGTTTTAGAATCAAACAGAAGACAACTAGAATTCCTCGGAAGAAAATTAGACGTTTTAAAGAGATCTAGAGAACCTAATTATCCAGCAATAAAATACGATGAAGCAATATCTATTCTCCAAAAGAAAGGAGTAAATATAGAGTGGGGAGACGATCTAGGAGCTGATGAAGAAAGAATACTAACTCAAGAATTTGAAACACCTTTCTTCATAACACATTTCCCAAAAGACATCAAGAGCTTTTACATGAAAATGGACGCAAATGATCCAAGAGTAGTTCTGGGATTCGACTTACTGGCGCCTGAAGGATATGGAGAAATCATTGGTGGAAGTGAACGTGAAGATAACTACGAAGTACTATACCAGAGAATTATAGAACAAGGATATGATCCTTCAAACTATAAATGGTATCTTGATTTGAGAAAGTACGGTTCAGTACCACATAGTGGCTTCGGTCTGGGAATAGAAAGGCTTGTCATGTGGATTGCTGGTTTAGACCACATAAGAGACGCTATTCCATTCCCACGGTATAGGGGTAGAATATACCCATAAAATCCAGGAACTATAAGGTGCAAATAATGTGCAAATTGGTGAAAAAATATACAGAGAGCTAAAGAGAATACATAAGATCGATTTAAAATCTTTTATTGCACCCAATATCAGAAATAAGAACTTGTTTGAATTTATAATTGGAGTACTACTTAGTCAAAATACCAGCGATAGAAACGCAATAAGAGCTTATAACAATTTATTAAAGAGCTTAGGTAGTATTACACCCCAAAAAATACTTTCAAAAAGCCCAGATGAAATAGCATTACTCATAAAACCTGCTGGGATGCATTTTCAAAGAGCAAAGAGAATTTTAGAACTAGCAAGAATATTCTCGGACGAAGAATTTGTCTCGGAACTAATAAATAAAATTAAAAGTTTACCTGTTGAAGAAAGTAGAAAACTTCTCACAAAGTTACCGGGAGTAGGTGAGAAAACCGCTGATGTAGCTCTACTAATGTATTTTGATAAACCAGCTTTTCCCATTGACACCCATATCAGGAGAATAACGTTAAGACTCGGAGTAGTCGAAAGCCCTTCGTATGAGAAGATTTCTCAATGGTGGATGAAAGAACTAGATAAGAAACATTACCTTGAAGCACACTTATTACTTATAACACATGGAAGAACTGTATGTAAGGCAAAAAATCCGGAATGCAGGAAATGTCCTATAAAACAATACTGTAAATATTATGCTTCCGGAAATAAGAAATAATGATAATAGAGCATTCCACAAGGGTTCTTAGAAGAATACATAAACAAAATAATTCATAGGGAATAAGGCTATGAGCAGAGGGAAGTTTATAAGAAAAATAGCTAGAGAAGTGCTAGGTGAAGAAAATGCAAGGAAGATATGGGGAAGAATAGAGATCATAGGTGATATCGCAGTAATAAGAGTACCTTTTGATATGGATTCAGAAGAACTTGTACCATTAGCTGAAAAAATTATCGCTGAACTACCTTATGTTAAGAGTGTTTGGGCTGGACTACCTGGAGTCGCGGGCCCTTATAGGCTAAGGAAATATGTTCATTTAGCTGGAGAAAAACGTAGTGAGACTATTTATAAAGAGCATGGTTGTCTATTTAAAGTCGATATCACGAAAGTATATGTTTCACCTACACTTAATTATGAGCATAAGCGAGTAGCACAACAAGTTAAACCTGGAGAAACAGTTGTAAATATGTTTGCTGGAGCTGGGTTCTTTAGCATTATTATTGCTAAGTATTCAAAACCGAAAATAGTTCATAGTATAGATATAA
>JAGHDU010000211.1 GCA_021159785.1 Staphylothermus sp.
ATAACACCAGTTTCCAGCAATTCTTTCATATTAAATAATAATATACTCCTAAGGAATTCGATAACGGTATATATTTCTTCATTGGTATAATGTTCTTTAACACACTCAATTCTTATCCTATCTGGAATCCATATATGGATTTTAATACCATTAATCCAGTTTATACCACGTATAAATGGATCTACTGGAATAAATTCCGCTAATACGTGTTTACTGGATCTATCAACAACTTTCCAGCCATATACAGTTAGTAAGGTATTGAAAAGCTCTATTGCTTCCTCTTTTCTCATAATATCACCTCAATAATTGTATCTTCTAGCCGTTTCCTTTTCATAGAAATAGGTTAATGCTAAATTACCTAACGCTTCACAGAGAATATCGTTTCTTATGAGTTGTATTTCACCATTTCCAAGTTTACCAAGTTCTTTTATTTCATAGATACTGAATATTATCTTGTTTAGTTCTTCTTTTATCCAAATTCTAACCTCATATTCAATCATATCTGGAATAATAACAACATTAGTAATAAGAACATCGCCAAATATATTATCAATACTAAGTTCTTTACCAACAATATTTGCACTCATTATTTCAATGCATTTCATGTTATCATTAAGAAGACATTTAATTTCATAACCTAACATTTAGATCACCCTAGAAAGTGATATAGTATAATCCGTTTCCGCTATATACTTGAATCCATATTTTTTAGCCATTTCCCTTAGCTTTTCCCTAACTTGTTTTAATAGTTCTTCATTTTCCATTAATTCGGGATTATGTAATCTTATCACCATTCTTATACTAGGTCTAAGATAATTTTCTTCAGTTGAATAAGATACTGTAATAACCACTTCATTCTTGTAGATTCTTCTTCTATAATTAATTTCAATCAGTCCATAGTCATAGATTCTGATCGCTTCAGGATTATGGAATACTACATGATCAAGATATTTAGAAGTCGCACACTTATATATTGTTCTTAAAAAAGCTTTGAGGTTATCCATGAAGTAATTTAGATTAAAGTTAGCCATAGTTTCACCTATTATAATATAATATGTTTAAAAAGAGACCTAAATACGAATGGTTTTAGCTACTACATCAAAATAGAATCCTTTAACTAACAAGCACTACTTCAGGCTCATTTAAAACATTGGTTTTATACAATTCCCAAAGAGGTGGTGGTAAATTCTCGATACTATAAGATCCTACAAAATCGAGAATACCCGATCCTTTCTTCTTACTCAATCCGAGTTTCTTATAAATTCTGTAATCTAGGGTAAAGTATCTAATACCTGTTATCCAATACATCAAGAACTTTAAGCTCTTAATCTTATCCTTAATCTCATCTAATACACTAGAATCAAAACCACTAGAAATATAATCGCTTATAGCTTCTGAAATACCGATATACTTTGACAAATACTTAGCTAAATAATCATCAACAAAAATACCCGCTCCGTCATTAAATAGCTTAGTCTGTTTCTGAATATTTTCAATCCATTTCCTCAGATCTGGAGGTAAATTCCATAATCTTCTTTGGAAATCTACCTTAGTCAAAAAGTTGATAGGCCCAACATATTTCTTATGAGATCTGCAATAACGCAAATATCTAGCAATCATAAGATTAACAAGCTTATAATCAAGATACTTATATAGCCTCAATAAAGCATTAACTAACCACACATCTAGCCTAACCGTAAGCTCTTCTTTCTCACAAATATAATCAACACCAAAAATAACCAAGTGAACATGAAGCATACCATTATCTTGAAACTCATTAACTCTAATCATCTTGATCTCTTTATTGGGATTATGCTTTCTAATCCACGCCATAAGCTGTTTAACTACATAAGTCGCCAATTTCGGATAAAGACCTAATGGAAATATCGGAGGAAAAGTAATCGTTAAGAAAACACCAACTTTATACTTCTTTGCATAATACGAAAAAACCCTAAGAAACTTCTTAAGCTGATCACGGTTAAGATTAGGATCAACATAACGATTTTTCTGTTTAATAAAAACAAATTGATCCGTCATAGAATCATAAAAAACTAGAACTTGTCTAGCAATTCGCCTTATATAGCTTAAGAACAAATCATAAACATAATCCGTTAGGCTCTCTTTTTCTTCAGAATCCAACTTGGGTTTTTCGTAAAGAACATGTTGAACCACCGATCTTTCATGTCTAGCCCGTCTATCCGCTAAAGTAAAGGTTTTACTACGTTTAGGTTTCTCGGTTTCCCGTTTTCCCGTATATAATATCAAGTCAAATATTTGCCGATCTAGTTTTTTCATTATGTAGGTATTCAAATTAGCTTCATGGTGTATTTCGATGTATCCTTTATTCGCTAGATCGTTGGCGACTGATATTATTCGCTTTCTTAAATATTCTCTAGAATGAGAATAAAAGATCTTAGGATATTTTCGCTTAATATAGTTTAGAATCGCTATTGTATTAGCCAATCCCATAGAATTAGGATCTAACATGTATTCCAGAAAAATTTTTGTTAAAAGCTCTTTGGGAATTCGTTTTTTATTGTTATAACCACTAGTTAACGGATATTTCTTAGAAGAGGGTTTATTAACCACGTTAGAGATCATTATAATTGTATCACCTCTATCCCTCTCCTCCCCCCGCTAATTTAGAATTTGAATTTAGATAAAAAAGACTTCTTTTTAGATTCTTCTGGATTGATTATACTCTCAGTTTTCTCTGGATAATATATCTTGTATGGGTTAAGGATATTCTCGATAACACTAACACCAAAACCGTTAAGACTCTTCTTAAACTCTATATGGTTATCTATTATGTCTCTGAATAAATCCTTAAAGAATTCATCATTATCGCTTAACGTTTTCATGATAGTTAATAATGCTATTTCATCTTTTGCTAAATATGTAATACTTCTTTGGTCTTTAACAAATTTATCAAAGAATAGCTTTTTTAATTCCATATAATCACCTATTTGGGTGGTAATGGTTTTTGTTGTTGAACAATTTGTTTTAATCCCTCTAC
>JAGHDU010000240.1 GCA_021159785.1 Staphylothermus sp.
CTTTCTCCCAAAAATATATGTCCACGCAAGGGATATTTTTAAATACGCGTTGGGTTGAATAAAAACAAACCAATTGAATAATCAGCGGTTTGAACATATCTAATCACGTTTCTATAAATTTCTGGAAAATTGTATAATAAACGTTACTAATCCCTCTATAATGGGAAAAACTTATATACTCGTACGTAGATTCTTTGTTCTCTAAAATAGAGGTGGTAGGATGTATAGGGGTCTATCAACAAAGATCATAACTTCATTAGTATTAGTTATAATACTTGTAGCAGTTGTAGGAGCATACTTGTATTTACAGAGTGGACAAGGCGAAGTAACTACTACCACTTCTTCATCGACTAGTGTATCTACGACTACGACGACCTCGGCATCTAGTACCACTTCAACGACCTCCGAAACTACCACAAGTCCTCTATCAGCTGAGGCTAAGAACATCATCGTTGTAGCATATAAGAATCAACGTCTATTACCAGAAGATGAACTAGTACCTTATTCGAATCTAGCACCCAGCTTCTATAGGGATCCAATATATGATGCATTAATCCAAGCTGGAAGATACACAACTGATCCTGAGGTCAGAGAAGTAATCTACAAGGCTATACAAAAGTATTCAAACAATAAAGTGCCCATGATCTGGTTAGTACAGATTAGGGAGATTCGTGTATACTGGGATTGGGTAGAAAACATATACTTCCACCCAACACTAGATTACAGAGTTGACGATCTATCTAAGTCTCCAGATGCTCCGAATCCCGATACACTAGTAATTGGTGAGACAGAAGAGGGACACAGCCTAGATCCAGCCGTTACATACTGGGGATTCGATTGGCGCATAATACACCAAATCTATGAAACCCTTGTTACCTATGAGAGAGATTCAACAGAATACGTAGTACCGCAACTAGCAGTAGCATGGGCACACAACGAGGAAGGCGATGAATGGTACTTCGTAATAAGAGGAAACGTAGTATTCTACGATCCATGGAACGATAGAACAATACCATTAACACCCGAAGATGTCATATTTTCATTCCAAAGAGTAGTACTCATGCACCAAGACCCAGTATGGTTAATTGATACATTCATAGATGTCAACAACTCCAAGGTTGTAGACCTAGAAGACTTCAAGAACCTACTAGCCTCCCAAGGATTAGTCACAGAGTTCAAGGGCTCTAGTAGAAACGTGAAGAGCTTCGAGGAATTACTAAGTTTCTTCGGATACAATGGACCAGTAGCTGGTGTTGTAAAACTTAAGTTAAAGTTCCCATACGCTGGTATACTATCAATACTAGCCACCAAGACCGCAAGCATAGTTTCAAAACAAGTAGTAATGGAGAACGGAGGCGTAGTATCAGGAGAAGAAAACGAGTTCCTATACGATCACCCGGTAGGAACTGGTCCATATTATCTTGTGAAATGGGAGCACCAACAGTACTACGAATTAAGAGCTAACCCGTACTACTGGAAGGGAGAACCAAAGATAAAGAGAATACTGATCAAGCTAATAGGCGAGGATGAAACAAGAATACTTCAATTAAAGAAAGGCGATATAGATATAGGAGTAGTTCCGCCCAACCTATTAAGCGAAGTAGAAGGAGTATCATTAGATAACCACAACTTACTAGTAAAATCTGCTGAATCATTTTGGATAAGATATGTTGTTCCCAACTGCCAGAAGGAACCATTCAACAATGAGAAATTCAGACAAGCACTTGCATGGGCAATACCATATGATGAAATCATAGCCACTGTATTTAGTGGACACGCTATAAAGGATTTAGGAGTAATTCCGAAAGGAATGCTCGGCTATCAAGATGATGATGTGATAAACTATACATTCAACCCAGATAAAGCATTAGAGTTACTTGAAGAATCAGGCGTAGATACAAGCGGTCTAACTATAACCATAATGATACCACAAGGCTATACAGAACTCGAACAAATAGCTACAATACTACAAGCTTCATGGAACCAAATTTTCGGAATAGAAGTGAAAATACAAACACTCAGCAGACCAGTATTCAATGAAAAGATCATGAGTGGTGACTTTGACGTATATGTTCTTGGATGGGGACCAGACTATATAGACCCAGACGACTATGCTGGCCCCCTACAATCGGGTGGGTATGAATATGATTGGATAAAGGCATTCAAAGTATCATCACTTGAGGAAGCAGCACAGTATATCGATGTAGACAACGCAGCCAAAGTAACTTATGATGGATGGCTTATCTTAGTGGGTGAAAGTAAGCAATGAATTCTCAAACATTTTTTCTCTTTTATTTCTCCTTTTGAAGTGCTTTTGCATGAAATAAACGAGTTTGAAGGGGGTAGAAATGGCTGAGTTGAAATATTACTTAATTAGGCGATTAATCACTTTTGTACCAACAATACTAGGTGTATTGTTACTTGTATTTGTTATAAGTCATGCTGTTCCAGCAGATCCTGCTAGACTTTGGGCTGGCGGTGAAAAAGCTAAACCCGAAGTTGTAGAAATGATTAGAGAAAAATATCATCTCAATGAACCTATGCATATACAGTTCTACTATTATATAAAGGATCTCCTTAGCGGTAATTGGGGTGAGTCTCCAGTAACTAAGAGACCAATACTAGAGGATCTAGCCGATTATTTCCCTGCTACATTCGAGTTAGCAATTGCATCTACAATCTTAATGGTGATTGTAGCGATACCGCTTGGTATAATATCTGCATTTAAACGTGATACTATAATTGATCATTTAGTGAGGCTATTTGCATTAATGGGTATATCTGTGCCTGTATTCTGGTTAGCCATAATCTTACAATGGATATTCTACTACCAACTAGGCATCCTACCTGCAACTGGTAGAGGGATAGAACCATCTGTTTCATATACAGGACTATACCTATTGGATAGCTTATTAGCAGGCGAATTTGATAAGTTTGTAACTAACCTATCACACATAATACTACCAGCCATAACCTTAGCTTTCCCGGGAATAGGAGTCATTGCTAGAATAACTAGAAACTCGGTACTTGATGCTATGAGTTCAGAATTTATAGATTTTGCCGAAGCAAGAGGATTACATGGATTCCAATTCTACAGACATGTATTGAAAAATGCAATGATTCCAATTATAACAGTTCTCGGGCTTCAATTCGGTTTCTTATTGTCGGGAGCAGTAATCACTGAGACTATCTTTGCTTGGCCCGGGATAGGTAACTATGCTGTCAAGGCAATAAATGCCCTCGATTATCCAGCAATAATGGGTACAACTCTATTGATAGGATTGGTATTCGTCATTGTGAACCTGGTTGTTGACGTAATTTACGCATTAATCGATCCGAGAATAAGGTTCTAGTGGGAGGTGTGGTAAAATGGTATCCATGCCTCGTTCCAGATCTTTTAAATTCCTCATGGAATTAAGGGAGAAAAATCAGGCTAGAATAAAGGAATTAAGACTCATGTATGAAGTGCTGAAAAAGAGCCCTCTAGCCTTAATAGGTTTCATCTTGGTATTGGGCTTCATAGTCATAGGAATAATAGGTCCCTATATCACTCCATACGATCCTATAAAGATCGATTTCAGTAATATGATTAAGGAAAGACTACAACCACCCAGTTGGAAGCATTGGTTTGGAACGGATGAGTATGGAAGAGATATATTCAGTAGAGTATTAGCTGGAGCACGAATATCCCTAATGGTTTCAATTGTTGTTATGGCAATAGCTATCCCAATAGGTATCATACTTGGATTACTCGCAGGATATTACGGAGGCGTTGTAGATGAGATAGTGATGAGAATCACCGACATATTCCTATCATTCCCAGCATTAATACTAGCTATAGCCTTCAGCGCAACACTGGGAGCAAGTATTTGGTCAGCAATGATTGCATTAGCACTAGTATGGTGGCCGGGCTACGTAAGAGTGGTTAGAGCACAGACACTCAGTGTTAGAGAGTCATTGTTTGTCGAAGCAGCTAAAGCAATAGGTGTCAAAACCAGCCGTATATTATTCAGACACATACTACCCAACGTAATAACTCCATTACTAGTACTGGTAACTCTCGACTTCGGTTCCGTGATATTAACGAGTGCAGCGCTTTCATTCATAGGACTAGGTGCACAACCACCAACACCAGAATGGGGTAGATTAGTAGCTGATGGTAGGAAATGGTTCCCCACCAGATGGTGGTATACATTCTTCCCTGGATTAGCAATATTCCTAACCGTCCTTGGATGGAACCTGCTAGGCGATGGTCTCAGAGACATGCTCGACCCCAAGTTTAGGAGAAGATTAGAGTTTAGAAAGGGTGATACCAATGAGTGATATATTACTCGAGGTAAAAGACCTAAAAGTTAATTTCTACACATATGCAGGAGTAGTAAAAGCTGTAGATGGAGTATCATTCAGCGTTAGAAAAGGTGAATTCTTTAGCATTGTAGGAGAAACAGGATGTGGAAAATCTGTTACGGCAAGAGCTATTACGAAGCTAATAAAGCCTCCAGGTAGGATAGTAGGCGGAAAAGTATTGTTTGAAGGAAAGAATTTACTCAAACTACCAGAGAAGGAATTAAAGAAAATCAGAGGCAAAGAAATAGCGTATATATACCAGGATCCCTCAAGTGCATTGGATCCATTATATACTGTTGGGTATCAAATAGCTGAAACAGTCGCCGTACATAATCCATTAATAAAAATAAAGAATGCTTTTACAAAAGCAGTAGAGATACTAAAAGAAGTAGCTATTCCTGACCCAGTTAAGAGATCAACTAACTATCCACACGAACTTTCTGGTGGAATGAAGCAGAGAGTTGTCATAGGTATTGCAATGGTGAATAAACCAAAACTAATTATCGCAGATGAACCAACAACAGCGTTAGACGTTACTATACAAGCACAGATCCTAGACTTATTGAAAGAACTAAAGGAGAAATACAACACCACAATCATGATGATAACACACAACCTAGGAGTAGTAGCACAGGTAAGTGATAGAGTCATGGTCATGTACGCTGGAAAAGTCGTAGAAATAGCTCCCGTTGAAGAACTATTCGAGAAACCATTACATCCATATACACAAGGATTATTGGCAGCAGTACCAAACCCGCTGAAAAAAGTAGAAGAAATAAAAGCGATACCCGGATTCGTCCCTGATATGATCAATGTACCTAAAGGCTGTAGATTTAGACCAAGATGTAAATTTGCAACTGAGAAATGCTTGCAACAGCCATCATTGATTGAGGTAGAAAAAGATCATTGGGTCGCATGTTGGAAGTATTGGAAGAGGTGACAACCATGCCTCTCGTCGATAATGATTCAATACTAAAAGTAATAAACATACGTAAATGGTTCCCAATAAAGAAATTATTCTTTACTGCTGGTTACGTTAAAGCAGTTGATGGTGTTAGTTTCGGTCTAAAAAGAGAAACAACACTGGGTGTTGTAGGAGAATCTGGTTGTGGAAAATCCACTCTAGCAAGGCTTATTCTCCGCTTAATAGAACCTGATGAAGGCCAA
>JAGHDU010000243.1 GCA_021159785.1 Staphylothermus sp.
AAGCAAAGGAACTTATTTTAAATGAAAAATCATGTAGTGCTAATGCTGTAAAGAAAATATATGAAAAATATGACGAATTGTTGAGTCAAAGTGGAAGTAAGCTCATAAATCTTCGCAGAGCCGATCTAAAATCTTTAGCTATGCAACTCATATCGTATATTATGGGTATGCATTTGCCCGAATCTAAAGTTAAACCGAATAGCATTGTAGCCGCTGAAGATTTGTCTCCATTTGAATTTATGAAGCTAAAAGAGAATAATATAATTGGAATTGTAACAATAAAAGGTGGTCCCACATCTCATGTAGCCATTTTAGCAAGAACTTATGGCATCCCCTACTTGATTGTTAATGATCACACCATACTGAACTTTGAGAATAAGACATGTATATTAGACTGCATAAATGGGTCTTTGATTATAGAACCCAACGATAATCATATTCGATTATACAGAACTTTATACAATAAGTATAGTAAATTAATGAAAGAATTCATAAAATATGCTAGAAATCCTGCAAAGACACTTGACGGAATACATGTGAAAGTCGAATGTAATATAGGTACAATTGAAGACTTAAGACTATTGGATGAATACGGTTGTGATGGCGTAGGTCTATTTAGAGTCGAATTCATCTACATAAATAAAGACCGTCCACCTAACGAGGAAGACCTTATAAAAACTTTTACTAAAATCGTAAATATATCTGGCGAAAAGGACATAGTAATTAGGGCACCAGATCTCGGAGCTGATAAGCCAGTTAGTTATTTAGATTTCGAAGACGAAAGTAATCCTCAGCTTGGTTTACGTGGAATAAGGCTTCTACTAAAATATAAAGATGAATTACTCTATCCATTTATAAAAGCTGTAATGATCGCTAATAAGCATAAAAAGTTAAAACTATTATTACCGATGGTTGTCTCGGTCGGCGAGGTTTTAGAAGTTGTTAAGATCATGAATCAAGTAATCCAAGACTTAGGTTCTTCCATGAAAAACATTGACATTCCCGAACTAGGAATAATGATTGAAACGCCCGCAACTGTTTTCATAATAGATCAATTTATCGAAAAAACTCCAATAAAATTTGTTAGCATTGGTACTAATGATCTTACCCAATATATACTGGCAGCTGATAGAACTAATCCCAAATTATCAAGTATATACGATGAGCTGCATCCATCAGTTTTGAGAGCATTGAAACAATTAATGGACAGAATTCACCAAACAAATCGTTCGATAAACGTGAAAGTCTGTGGAGAAATGGCTGGTCAAACAAGAGCATTACCAATTTTGCTATCACTTGGACTAAGGGAATTAAGTGTTGCACCACCATTTGTAGGGAAAATAAAGTACTATATCAGCAATATAGATCTAAGCAAGATAAGAGATACTATAATAAAGATAATTGAGACTTCAACAACTCTGAATGAAATAGAAAACTATATCAAGGCTATATATAAGGAGCGTGGTTTAGAATATTTTCCATAAAATAATTAAACATGCAATATTTTTAGTAATCCTATGAAATTGTGATGGGATTTTACTTTTATGTTTTCCTTTAAAATCAACTATAGAATGTTAAGTTTCATAAAACAGTCAAGCTATTCTCAGTCTCATTTGTCAAAAGTAATAAGCCATGAGTATGGACTATTGACCCCATAGGTTCTATAATGTTTACATTAGCTCTTTAAGTATTTCAGTATCTTCATAATCTCATTAAGCAGTCTTAATGTTTCGTCAGCACCCTTGTTTGTTATAGTTATTACTCTCCTAGGACGATCGGCTAAAACATATTTGATATCAACATATCCTTTGTCTCGTAACCTAACTAAATGATTCCACAAGTTTCCTGGAGTAACATCGAGGATCTTAACCATATCTATGAAAAATGCGCCTTTTTCTTGGTAAGAAGATAAATCATTATACCAAGTCTAACAGATGAGCTAAATCCCCTGTTCCTAAGTATCTCGATGATCTTTTTGCAGTGTTTTTCTCCATAAACATCATCGTCGATATTTATTTCATTTATTTGAGTAAGAGCATGAAACAATACAATGCCAATATAATATATGCGATCAATAGTATACACATAGTATAACTCCACACGAAAACACCGGGCCATTCTAAGACTAAGAGAATAATTGCGGATAAGTACATACTTGTTAATACTATCAGTGGGATTCCGATCTTCATATCAGCATATTTCTTCAAAGAATAGAAGATCCCCATATTACCAGTTGCCAATAGTATAACTAATCCAGAAGCCGTGGCATTAAGTGCGTGGAAATAACCGATCAATGGTATAGTAATAATTATCAACATATAGATAAAAATCCCTGGGATCCAGAACACGAGGCTTATTCTATCCGCTCTGTTAACAAATTCTTCTAATTCTTCATTTTTCCGATAACGACATAGCTCCCCTAATGATCTCTGGCAATTTTTTATTGTTGAAAATAATGCTATGAACCATGTAAGTATTAGTATAGCGTAGAACAAATAATATGGCGCCCCAGTAGCCTCGATAATAATCATGACTAGGAATATAAATGATACCCATAGAGCCCAACCAATATATATCATCCCGAGAACAACATAGTAGTGTTTTAATATAGTTTTCGAGACTCTGTATAGGATTCTTTCGAATTCTGGTAGGGATTCTTCATTCATCAATATTTTTCCACCAAGAATATATATGCATCAATAAGATTATTAT